>NZ_JBXAMO010000008.1:0-262600 GCF_058800725.1 Tardiphaga sp. GW822-FHT04G09
AAGCTCGACACAATCCCGCGGAAGCTCGCCAGTCGGATGGAACGTGGAGATATTGCATGACAGCCCGTAAGTCCGAACGTCGCCCTGTCGCGATGGCCTTCGAGCGGGAGAGTGTCTCAATCCCAATGGTCAACATTCAACCGCTTCATCTCGTCAGCGACAGCGTCAAAAAAACCCCTAAATATGCTCAGATTCAGTCCTCCATTCGCGAGATCGGACTGGTTGAGCCACCGGTCGTCGCGCGAGCACGGGACGAGAAGAACAAATATCTCTTGCTTGATGGACACTTGAGGCTGGAGGTCCTGCGCGAGCTTGGAGCATCTGAAGTAACGTGCCTGATCGCAACGGACGACGAGGCCTTCACCTACAACAAGCGCGTGAGCCGGATTGCGATCATTCAGGAGCGCAACATGATCATGACGGCGATTAAACGAGGAGTCCCGGAAGAGCGGATCGCCAAGGTCCTCAATGTAAATGTCTCGCATGTTCGCCTGAAGCGTCGCCTGCTGGACGGGATATGCGCGGAAGCCGTTGAGCTCCTCAAGGATAAGCACGTGCCGATTTCGACATTTGCAGAGCTGAGAAAAATGGTGCCGATGCGCCAGATCGAAGCGGCTCAGCTTATGGTCGCTATGAACAAGTACTCGATCACCTACGCGAAGTCTTTGTTCGGTGCCACGCCGCAGTCCCAGTTGATCGACTCGGCAAAGCCCAAACAGGTCGAGGGACTAACCGACGATCAGGTTGCATTAATGGAGAGAGAATCGGCCAATCTGGATCGTGAGTTTCGCCTCATGGAAGAGTCATATGGGAATGACAATATGGATCTGGTGGTCGCCACCGGTTACCTGCAGCGGATTATTGAAAATGTGCGAGTTGTGCGTTACCTCGCCCAGAACTTTCCGGAACTCCTGGCGGAATTCCAGAAAATATCTGAGTCCACCAGGCCCTCCGCCTAAAAATCTAGGACCGAAAACGATGGGCCATAGGTATTCGATCAAAAGCCGTCTCGAAGGGTGACCCGAATTCCTCCGGCTTGCGGCTAAGCCGTCGGCGCCAGCACGCTGACTAAACCGTGACGTGTTTTCTATATTCAGGCCGGGACGACCACGACACGATTCGTACCCAAGGTCGGATCCGGCTCGGAGAACTTGACGCGTCGAATGATTTCGTCAACGCTGCACTTGACTGCAGCCATCGCATACTCACCGCCATGTGACCCAACAATAAGGCCACGGCCTGGGAGAATTTGGCCGTCGATCTCAAACGACAGCCGGTGCGTGAACAAGCCCTCGTCGTCTACATACAGAATATCACCCTTATCGAACTCTGCGGCCAGTTGGATGTCTCCCCCAATGGCCTGTTGCAGTGTTTCTACCGAACTTGTCACGCTGACAGATTTGACGCTGCGCTGATAGGGATCGATCAGGATCGCGGGATAGCGCGGCCTCTTGAGTGCCTCACCCGACTTAGAAACGTCGGCGTGGCCGGCAGGGAGCAGCTTGGACACGTTCAGGAACGTCGATCCTGCCGGCAGGAACGCGTCGGGGCGGTTCATCTGCTCGGCACGCTTGACATCGATTTTCCGCAGGTGGCTCGCGAGCCCACGCTCCTGCTCCTGTGCTGCATACCAGGCGGTGACACAAGCGACACGTTGAAGTTCCTGGGCGAGCATCGAGGATGTTACGCCGGCCGCTTGCAGGAGATCCGCGCTAACGGGTTGTTGATTTGGCGGTCCGCTTGACGGCGGAACAGTGTCAGTTGCCATGACCTCGTGTGTCGCTCCCCACATCCACGTCAGAATCCGGCGGCTGAATTCACCGGGGGGCGACACGACCGCGAAAACGCGCGGGGATGCAGGCCGCCGTCCGTCGGAGCTCCTTTGAGTGAGCAGCACGATGGCCGATACTTCGAAGCTGTCGGCGATTACCAGCGCTTGGTCAACAAAGTCTAAATACACCGCCAGATATTGATTGTTGAACATCTCGGCCTCGTCGGCCATCGCCTTCGTCATTTGCAGCTTTGCAAGGCCGCCGAGCGTGTTCTGGTCGACTTGGAATGCTGCAACGTGGCGATCGGAATGCCCGCCCTGATCCAGGAACCAGCGTGCGACCGTGGCGTCGAACTCTGTATTGATATCGACACCGCCGCGAGACCTCGCGCGGATGACGGCCGCTCTGTTTGCCGTCATCATCATGGCGAGCAGCGGGTTCTTTGCTTGCGGGAGGTGGCCCTCGCCCCGATCCACGAGATCTGCCGCCACCTCGCGGCCGGCATCCAGCAGGAATCGATCCAACCACGTCGTCATTCTCTTTTTCTCCAAATTCGGTGGCGTCTCAATACACAACGCGGCCTCGAGTCGAGTGAATACAAATGTTCAAATCCAACCAATCCATACTGAGCATCGCGAAAACCGCTGAGTGAGTGCTTCCCGCAGGGGGCGTCATCTTTTAGGCTGGCGGTAGCTTTGCTGGTCGACGTGAAATCTCCATCTCGACAGTCCTTCAACCAGGTCATCCACCGTCGCGGCGTTCAGTGAACGTCTGTTTTGCCGCCGATCGCAGGTAAGCACGGTCGCGCAATTGCATTGCAAATTCGGCCACTCTCAAAATTTGCAATGCACCGCACGACGACTTTAGGCGTGCTTGTTGTGGCCTCCTTCGATGGAGGCTTCTCATGGTTGCGACAATCGCAGCTGGCACGACAGCAGCGTACTACAGCAAGCAGAGCGAATATTATCTCGGCGGCGGCGAGCCGGCGGGTCGCTGGATCACGTCCACGGGCAACTTCGGCGCGACTCGCGGTGCGATCGTCGATAATACGCTGTTCGAGCGTCTTCATGCCGGCCTGGATGCGGACGGGGAGCCGCTGCTCACGAATGGCGGCGACGGCGCTAACCGGGTTGGCGGCATCGACCTGACGCTGTCGGCACCGAAGTCCGTCTCGGTTGTCTATGCATTGGCTGATCCGGCGGCGCGACGTGCGATCGAAGATGCCCAATACATCGCAAGCGAAGCGACCATCGGCTTTCTTGAACGCAATGCTACCTTTTGCCGCCGAGGCAAGAATGGTCTGCGGCTCGAACGCGCGCCGTCGCTTACCGTCGCTTCCTTCCAACATGGCGAGGCCAGGCCTGTTGCGCACGATGACGGGCGTGTATTTGCGGATCCGAATCTGCACACTCATGCGGTTATTCTGAACTGCGCCGTTCGTGAAGACAGCACCGTCGGCGCCCTCGACGCCCGCCACTTGTTCGCGAATAAGATGGCGGCCGGCGCCGTGTACCATCTCGCGCTGGCCTCAGAACTCCAAAAGCTCGGCTTTGCGGTCGGTGCCATTGGGAAGAACGGCATTTTTGAGATCGTCGTCCCGCAGGTCGATGCCGATCGTGATGCGGATCTCGCCCAGGGCTTCGTCGCGTTGCAGCGTCACTTCTCGGCACGCCGCAAGGAAGTCAAGCAGGCTATTGCGGCTGAAGGCCTCACGACCGCGGACGCGCCGGCACTTGCTGCCGCGATTGCTCTCGGCACGCGCTCCACCAAGCAGGAAGAGCGCGCCATCGACCGTTTCGAGCTCTGGGCCGAAGAAGCCGCGCCCTTCCTCGACGTCGACCGCCTGGTGGAAAATCTGCGGACGCCCTGGACCCGCTACCACGCTGAGCAGGAGGCGCTGATCGCCGAGCGCGTGGTGGCGGTGCCGGCGCAGTTGACTGAACACGAAAGCGTTTTCGAGCGGCGCCACCTCCATGCCGCGATCGCGACGTCCTTGGTGGGCACGGGGGCCGATGCAACCCGGGTCGAGCAGGAGGTTAGCCGTCTGATCGAGGCCGGCGGCGTCGTCGAACTCGGCAAGGATGGCTTGCAGCAGCCGGTCTATTCTACCCCCGAGCAGATTGCGATCGAGCGCGAACTCGTTGCCCTGACTGAGCGTTTGGTCGGCCAGCGCCGTACGGCGCCGGATCCGGATCATGTGCTTCAGCTATGCCGGGATCACGGGCTTTCCACTGAACAGACCCGAGCCGCTCTGAGGGCAACCACACCGGCGGCGATCTCGGTGATCGAAGGCGCCGCTGGATCCGGCAAGACGACCACGTTGGCTGCAATCGTGGCTGCGTATTCCGACCAGGCCATCTCATCTCAGCCATTGCGCGTGATTGGAAGCGCGACAGCCTGGAAAATTGCGCGTGAACTGCAGACGCTCGGCATCGAAGCGATGGCCACCGATGCCTGGCTTGCGCGCACGGCGCTGCCGTTCCTCGATTCCAGGACCGTCCTGGTGGTCGACGAGGCCGGCCTTCTGTCGTCTCGGCAGATGCACGCGATCCTGAGCAAGGCGGTAGAGGCTGGTGCCAAGGTCATCTTGGTTGGTGACCGTGAACAGCTCCAGTCCATCGGTGCCGGACCCGGCCTCTCGATCGTCGCAAGTGTCACTGACACAACCCGCATCGACAAGATCGTGCGGCAGCGCGAGGCCTGGATGCGCGCCGCGGTGACGGATTTCGCCAAAGGCCGCGCCGAAGATGGGCTGCGTGCCTTCGACACACGCGGTCTTCTCACGCTGACGGCAGGCGAAAAGGCGACGGTTGAACGTATTACGGACGCCTGGGAGGATACCCAGCGCGTGGTGTCGAACCCCTCCGTTTTGCTGATCGCCAAGACCAACGCGCAGGTTCGCGCGCTGAACGACGAAGTCCGGGTTCGCTTCAAGCGCGATGGCAGAATCGTCGGCGACGATATTGCGGTCGCCGCGGTGACCCCGTCCGGTCATGGCCAGACGCTCGCCTTCGCGATCGGCGACCGTATTCGTTTTCTGATCAGGCACGATAAGCTCAGCGTCATCAACGGCACCACGGCTACGATCACCGACATCGATGACCGTGAGACGCAGGACCCGACTCTTCATGTCGAGATCGCCGGTCGCCTGGCGCAGTTTCGCGTCTCGGACCTGGCGGACGAACACGGCCGGGTTCGCCTGGGCCATGCCTACAGTACCACGATCTACGGAGCCCAAGGCCTGACCACGGATCAGGCGTTTGTCTGGGCAAGCCCGTCGATGACCCGCCACGACGCCTACGTGGCGTTCTCGCGGGCGCGTGATCGCCTCGAGATTTTCGCCGACACCCGCGAAATCGACGCCCAGGTCCGCCTCGACCTCCCGCTGTCGGAGCGCCGGCAAGCCACGATCAGTCCGGAGCGGCGGCTTGACTGGCTGGCGGGACGGTTGTCACGACTTCAGGTCAAGACCTGCACGCTGGATCCGATGCTGGATCACGCCGCGCGCGTGCAAGAGCGCGACCGCGAGCGCGATCGTGAACGGTCGGTGGGGTACGACCGTGGCTAAACCGCGCGTATCCAAAGTGCGCTTGCGACCGCGCGTGCCGAAAAACGCCCACACGGCGCCGGCGGCGACCGCGCCGCTGCAGAAGCTTGCCAAGCCGAAGCGCCCTGGCGGCTCCGGTCCGCGCCCCTCCGACCCCGAATTCTGGACCGTGATCAACGAGATCAGCGATCCCGTCCCCATCGCGCCTGCCGAACTCGATGCCATCGAGAGCTACTTCTCGGCAGTGCTCGACACCGTCTTCGAGTCCGCTCGCAAGACACCTTCCTGACCCAACCAAAGGACCACAACTATGCCCAACCGCCTTCCCCCGATCGACCCTAATACCGTCCTCGGCCTGCAGCTCGAGCACTTCGCCGACATGGCTGTGACCGCCGCGCTCTGGCTGGTGCGAGAATCGCTGGACGCGATCGCCAACAGGACCGCCTTCGATCCCGACCCCAGTAACATCTATCGCGTGTTGGGCCGGCCTCCGGCGGTGCGTGTGCTGGACGATCTCACCGAAGATCAGCGCCACGACATGTTTGTCGAGGGCTTCCGTAACCTCGGCAACCCCGGCGGCATGGACAAGGCGTTCGAGTTGTCGCTGTCTCACTACAAGGAGATGTTGTGGGAGGCGTTCCGGACGCGCTGGAACAGCATCGCAAACGGGTGATCAAGGTCGCCTCTTCTTAACCGTGCGGTGGAATCGATGAGGAATCACTTCCCCTGATTCCACCGCATGAGTAGACTCTTTTTTCTGTACCGCGTGAGGATTTCCCCAATGGCCCGCAAGAATCTCAACGTCGTCGACACCGCGGCCACCACGAGTGAGCCGCGCCCGCGCAACGTGCTCATCTACAGCCGCGTCTCGACCTTGGCCCAGGCCCAGAACATGCTGAGCTCGGACGACCAGATCGCGCAACTGGTCGCGAAGAGCAAGCGCGAGGGCGACAATATCGTCGGCATCTTCCGCGACGAAGGCGAGACCGGCACCAACATGAAGAGGTCCGGCTTCGAGGAGATGATCGCGAGGGCGACTGACGGCTCGCGCACGGTCGATGCCATCCTCGTCTATTCGTTTTCTCGCGCTTTCCGGAATCAGGTCGAACAGGAGCTGACGGTCCAGTCTCTGCGCAAGCACCGCGTCGAGCTCATTTCCCACGCCGAACCGCTGGCCAATGACGACACTGGCGACATGTTTCGCAAATTCATCGGTATAGTTAACGAATATCAGAGCAAGGAAACAGCACGCGCGACCACTCGCACGATGCTGGCCAATGCTCGCCTCGGTTACTCAAACGGCGGAAACATCCCCTACGGGTATATGTCGGTGGATTCAGACATCGTCGGCAACAAGCAGAAAAAGAAACTGGCGGTCGAGCCGGTCGAGTCCGAAGTCGTCAAGCTCGCGTTCAATCTGGCTTTGAGTGGTGACGGGACCACCGGGCCGCTTGGCACCAAGAAAATCTCGATGTGGCTGAACGAACGGGGCTACCGGACCCGCAAGGGATCGTTGTTCGGCACCGGCACCGTCCATGAGCTGCTGACTCGTGAAGCCTATACCGGCTCGCGACGCTTCAACGAGTTCGATCGCAAGATTGGAGAGCGCAAGAAGACAGCTGACATCATCGAATACGACGTGCCAGAGATCATCGACCGGGCCACCTTCGATGCCGTGCAAGCCCTCCTGGTTTCCCGCCAGCCCCGCCTTAAGGGTCCGCGCCTTGCCTCGGCGCCGTCGCTGTTGGGCGGTCTCGTCCGTTGCGACTGTGCCAAGTCCTGCGCCCTGACCACGGCAACCGGCACGTCCCGGACCGGAACCGTCTATAATTATTACAAATGCGTTCAGGCGATCAAACAGGGGCGACACAAGCATGACGACGGCGCGTCCTGCAGCAACCGCAAGATCCCGCGTCCCGTCATCGAAAAGCTCGTCGTCGAGGCGTTGCTGGATCAGCTCCTGCAGCCCGAGCGGGTCACTGCCATCCTGACCACCCTCAAGGCGCGCCGCGATGGCCGTCAGGCCTCTGCCGACCGCCGCCTGGTCGATTTGGCCCGTCAGGTCTCCGATGCCGGGGAGCGGCTGTCGCGCCTCTACGCTTCGATTGAAGCCGGCACCATCGACGGCACCGACCCGTCGCTTAAGGAACGTGTTGCCGGCCTGAAGGCCACCCGAGACCGGGCCATGGAAGCTCTCGAATACGCCAAGAACTCCAGCGTGCTGCCGGTCGAGATCGATCCCGTCGCCATCGAGCGCTTCACCAGATTAATGCGTGAACAGTTGGTGTCCGGAGATGTTGCGGCCCGTAAGGCCTACTTGAGCGCCATCATCGATGCGATCGTCGTGTCCGACACCACGATCCGCATCATCGGATCAAATGACAATATCCGGGCGGCCCTTGGACCAAATGGCCAACCGACGCATTTGGTTCGTAAATCTGTTCAGGAATGGTGCCGCAAACAGGACTCGAACCTGTGACCCCGTCATTACGAATAACGGGGCGGGGTCTAACGCTGCCAAACACTCCCAAACAAAAACACCCCGTTAACCCCTATTTTCATTGGGCTTTCTGCACTATTGCGAGCTTGTGTTAGTCACAGTACCTAACATCTGAAAGTCCGGAATTTCCTACCCCAGACCTACCCCGGCGCTCGCGAGGTCATCATGTCCGAAGTGACCGTTCTGGCCCCGGAAAGGGCCAAAAGGATCGAACGGCCCTTTCTGTCCGAAAAGATCGCGGCCAGCGCCAAGGGCGAGGCTGGTCGATATGAGCTGCGGGATAAGAAGTACAGCGGCCTTCGGCTGGCTGTGCAGCCGTCCGGGATGCGCTCATGGGTTTTGCGCTACTCGAAGGCAGGGATAGATCGTAAATGGACCATCGGCCCCTATGACGCCGACGTGCTGTCATGGGATGCTGCCCGTGCGATTGCCAAGGTCGCATTGCTGGAAATTGCGAACGGCTCCGATCCGGCCGCCAACAAAACCGAAGCTCGCCGCAAAGCCGCCGCAGGTATAACCGAAGGCCAGTTGTTCTCTACTAATTGGACCGACTGGTGCAACGCGCCGAAACCCAAGTCCCGCAACAAAAAGGGCTGGCGGGAGTCGACTGCGCTTCGCGTCAAGCAACTGTACGAGTCGCAGCTAGAGCCAAAATGGGGCAAGCGCCGGTTAGAAGAAATCACCAAGGCGGACGTTTCAAGCCTCTTGGATAAAATCGCATCCGAACATCCGCAGGCCGCAGCGCGCACGCATCGGGTCTTAGCGTCGTTCTTCAATTGGTGCGTCACGAAAGATCGCCTTGGGAAGTCGCCTTGTGATGGGGTTCAATCCGCGAAGGCGAATAAGCGTAAGCGGAAGCTGACCGACGCCGAGATTCGATGGGCTTGGCTGGCATGTGCCAAAGAACCGTTCCCGCTAGGTCACATAATCCGCCTGCTAATTCTAACGCTGGCCCGCCGCAACGAAGTCAGCGGGCTAGTCTGGCGCGAATTGCACCTTGGCAACAGCCGGACATGGCGGCTCCCAGCGCTGCGAACCAAAAATCATCGCGACCATGAGATATTTTTGACTGACTCCATGCTCGAAGTCATCAAGGCGGTTCCGCGTGTGCAGAGCAAGGCGGGCTTCATATTTACGACCAATGGCACGACCCCATTTAGTGGTTTCAGCAAAGCTAAGAAACGCTTCGATGGCCTCATGCTGAAAATCGCCCAAGCCGAGGATTCGGCCGTCGCGTCAATTCCGAATTGGACGCTGCATGATCTTCGGCGAACCGGCTCGACCCGATTGCAGCGACTCGGCTTCGACGACGAAGTCATTGACGCCGTTCTGAACCACGCTGACGACGACGAATATTTGCAACACGACTTCGAGCTAGAAAAAGTGAAGGCGTTTGACGCTTGGTCGCGCGAAGTTGAGCGTATCGTTTCGGCGGCTAGCCGTTAACCAAACTTGTTTGGTGTCTTGACTCTAAATAACGTTGGGATACTTCTGAGCGTACGGTTCTGGCCTAACGGTTTATCCCGTTGGCTGACGTTCCGTGTCGTGGTCGTCGGGCTGATAGCCCAATGGTGACCTACCCGGCGCACCCAACATAGTTGGGCGTAGCGACATTTGATGATGGCCGATCAGTCATCGCAAAAGGGAACCGGCCCTTCCAACCTCTACAAAACGCTCGCCATGCGAGCGGTTGGAAGGCCGCGTTATGTCTCAATCCCCGCTGGACTCTCAGTCCGAGTACCTGACTGCCGCTCAAGTTCGCGCGCGCTACGGCGGTCAGAACGATATGTGGCTGCATCGTCGAATCCGCGATCATGGATTCCCTGCGCCAGTCAGATTCGGAGGCAAGCTTAGATTTTTCCGGCTTGCCGCCGTAATAGCGTGGGAGCGCGAGGCGGCGGCGCGTGAATACAGAACATCCACGCCGTTGCGCGGGGTGCGATCATGAGCATCCTTCGACTCCATGATCGCAACGCGGCTCGTGCGATTCTTGATGGCATCAGCAGCGAAGCCTTTGACGCTGGTATCCGGTCTGGTCGTATCCCTGCGCCTGTTCATGGCTATTGGTCAGGCTTTGAGCTGGACATTTGTCGCAGGCATTTGCTTGAAGCACGCCAGCTACTCCACGGCGCCATGCGACCGCCGTCGCCATCATTTCGGCGCATCGCCCGAACTTTCAAGACGCGGAGCAACTGCGTCGCTGTCATCCACTCGTTTCGTGAGGGGTGCTGACGATGGCTTCATTCTCAGACTCACTACAGGCTACCGAGTGCGAAAATCGCGAAGCCGAACAAGCAATCGAAAGCCAGACGCGACGCCTGCTTGCTGCCGACGCTGCACCGACCGATTCTGAAATTGCCGGCCTCGCTGATCGTGAGGCGGTCTCAGTGGCGACAGCATTGCTATTGGGCACCCTCCAACCATTTGCGCGCGGCGGTGCCCCCGATCTCATCTCGCTTTTTCTGCCCGGACAGAGGCCTGCGCTTCTGGCTTATACGTGCGGCGCGTACCTAAACGTCTTTCCGTATACAGGAAGCTTTGTTTCCGACCCCTTGGAGAAACTCCGAACTCGGACGGATAGCAAGGCGACTTTGGCCCGCTATGCATGCGGCGATCTAACTTCATGGAGAAAGGCGGAGACCGCAGCTCGCGCGGCTATGATACTTCGCAGACTCATTCCCGCCTCGATCAGGATGCGAGGCCGCCATGAGTGACTTTGCGCCGTACGACACGGAAGCCCAAGAGCTACAAATTCTCGCCCAGATAGATGCTCTGCCGGATGATGCTTATGAGCGCGTCCGGATTTGCCTTGAGAAGCGCCCATCAAAGCGCAAACGCGGACGGCCTGAGAACCCAGAACAAACCCAGCGGCGCACTGTCTACACGATGTACGTTGTTGAGCGAATTCGGCTCGTGGACGATTGGAATTTGAACGAGAGCAGAGAGGAGTCGGCGAAGCTCGTGGGACGACACCTCCGCTTCGATATGAGTAGTGGCACAGCCGAGACAATCGCTTTGGTAAATATCGCGCGCGGCAATAATAGACCCTACTTCAAGGCCGCTCGCAAAATGTGGGAAAAGATTTCTGACGAGAAGCGCGCGGCCATTTCAAAGGAAATGATAGCGCTGACCCCGGAGATAAATGATTCCGATTTATCTCCAGCGTAAGGGGGTCTTCAATTTCGTTCGCTCGCTCATATGCTTCTCACCGACGCATTCGAGAGAAAGGCACAGATCAAATGAGCAAGCAGTCACAAGTAACGCCGTCACGCGCGAGTGTGCTTCACGGAGAGTCAGAGGATTTCAAGACTTTCTTCAATAACGCTCTGCCGCCAGAGGGGCAATTGAAAGTCGCCATGGAGCGCCTTCAAGACCTCAAGCGGCAGAGTGAGCAGGCGGCGCGTGCCGACCGGCTCGCTGAATTGGTTGGCGCGAAGCGAAGCCTTGACGCAAATATAGCGCGCTACGATCTGGATTGTGAGCGCAAACACGCGCCGACAGGCGCCGACCGTGCGGAACAGCAGCAAAGGTTGGATGACCGCAAGGAAATTATCGCAGAGATCAAAGCGCTGAGCGAATCGGCACCCCCCGCCTTCGCATACGGGGATATTCGGGCCTTTGGGCAAGAAGCACGGCACCCAAAATATCGGCACAAACGATTTGACCACAACGGTCCTGGGACTCTAGTCGCCTTCGAGAGGTCTAGCGCAGCCGTCAACACCATCAAAGACCAGCGCAAGCATACTGCTCGTGCCAATCGACCCTTGGATGAAGCCTTCCGCCGCGTCGTATCGGAGGTGAGAAACACCGCGCGCGCGGGCGATGTGAAGCCACATTTGACGCTCCGAAACTTTCAAGGATTGCATGGTGATTTCAAGCAAGGTCGCCTGGCATGGAGTGATCGCCAAGACGGCTCTATCTCTGGCGAGCGCGCTCTGGCGTTTATGTGTGACATCTTTGGTGATGAAATAATCGCCAAGCTCAAGCACCGACTCCGCGAGAACTACAATCCGAAGACGGCGCTCACGGATCATGAGCGAAAACGCGCGCTCGCCAAGCTCGACGAGGAGTTGCTCCACGCGGAGCGCGTGAATGAAGCCGTATATATGGCCTGTCGCCGGGCCGGGCTTGACGTCCAGCGACGCCCTAATGCGGCAATGCTTGCAGTCTTGGAGATCGAGGTCGATCCCGACGCCAAAAGACCTACGGTACCGAAGGCTGGCGAGTCCCGTGGCTCTTTGCAGGTTGTCACAGCGGATGACCCGGAGCTTGTAGCTGAAAGTGACGACGACGAATTCGGCTGAGATTCGATTCGGGTCGCGCACTGCCCCTGCGCGTGTCCGATGCTCTGGTCACCTTGCTCCCTTGGTGATCAGAGTTAGCCCAAGGCGGCTGTCCACCGCCTTGGGCTCTCCTTTCACTTATCCAAAGCCCTTGCCACGCCTTGGATCGTTTACTGAACGGCAATATCAGAGGGGACTACACATGACAGACGCAGCAATGACGACAGCGCTCGTACGATTCAAAGCCAAGCACGGACACATGGCGATGCGGGAACTGTTAAAGCGAGTAGCGGGCGCACACGTGGCTTCCGAAGTGCCTGCCAACAAGGTGGTCGATGTGATCGTCGCGTGCGATTCGCATCGAGACTTTTCGAAGCCCGCAGCCAAGGCATCCAAGGCGGACTTCAACGACGCCAGCTTCGTTCGAGGAGTCTATGACCGCTGGAACGGCGGCTCCGCAAATTAGCAGGGATGAACAGAGTCACGCCCGACGTTGGAGCGCCGGGCGTGAATAGCCGAAGTACGTAGTGGAGCGGAGTGAAAATTATGAATATAGCAAATCGGGCTTCGGTGCAATCAACGTTCGCAAGGACCGCGATTGACGCTGCGACCCAGCCGCTTCTTGAAAATGGCTTTACGCTGATCCCACTCCACAAGCCCTTCGATACCAAGACCAAGAACGGAGTCACACGCTCCATAGGCAAAGCCCCCATTGATCTTAACTGGACGAAGGCGACCTATGACAACGAGCAAGTCATAGAGCGATGCGTCCGCGAGAAGCGCAACATCGGCGTACGCCTTCGCAAGACTCAGATCGTCATCGACATTGACCCACGCAACGGCGGCGACGTCGCCTATGCTACACTGTTCGCAGAGTATGGAATCGACGAGAGCATATTTCCGCGCGTCGTGACCGGATCAGGCGGCTTGCATCTGTACTGCCTCAACTCGACGGGCGCGCGTGTGCTCGATACTCTTGGCGAGGAATATCAAGGCGTCGAGTTTAAAAGCCGTGGCCGCCAAGTGGTCGCGCCTGGCTCGATCCACCCGGATACGATGAAACCCTATGTCTGGGACAAGAGCTATCCACCCATTGAGGACGCGCCAGAGATACCAGCGCGCCTGCTCAAGCTCATCCGCAAGCCGAAGGTCGACAGCCAGACGCGAGGCGGCGGCGAGTACGATCAAGAGCAAATCGCCGCGATGCTTGAACACCTCGACGCGCGCGAGTTCAGCGACCAGAAGAAATGGCTTAACATAATGATGGCGTGTCATCACGCCTCCAAGGGCGATGCGCGCTCCGAATTCATTGAGTGGTCAATCAGCGATCCTCAGTATCGCAACGACGCTGCTATCATCGGCCGCCGCTGGGATTCGCTACACCGCGATAAGCTGGGTGGCATCAAGGCCGGCACGCTTGAGATGTATATGCGTGAGGCCGGCGCTACAAATGCGATCCCCTATAAAGGCGTCAAAGCGATCCCATCCGATGAATGGGCGGATGGCGACGCATCGCTTGCCGAACATATCGAGCGCGATGACGAGTTCGAGCCCGATGCCGCGACAGAAGGCGACTTCGAAGATGACGGCGAGTTCGAAGCTGCGAAGCCGATGAAGTATGACATGGTGGAACTTGAGGCGATGCTCGACTATGCCGAAGAGGCGATGCTGTGCGGTGGCGCGCCGCTTTATCAAACCGCCAAGCGTCTTGTGCATCCCGTTCGCATGGAACGGGCATCGGGCGATGATGACTCTATTCGCCGGGCCGCTGGCGCGTTGACGATTCAGGAGGTGCCGGCGTTGCGCCTCAACCAATACATGATCGAACATGCAAAGTTCTTCTTGGTCAAGAAAGCCCCGAACGGCGCGGCGGCCGTCCAGAAAAAACACGCCGCTCCATTGCGCCTAGCGGAGCATATGATTGCCCGGCCGGACAAATGGAAGATTCCGCCACTGACCGGGATTATTGAAACGCCGACCTTGCGCCGTGACGGCTCCCTGCTCGCCGATGAAGGTTATGACGCGGCGTCCGGCCTATTGCTGGATATGGGCGGAGTGACGTTCCCCACCATCCCTGACAAGCCCTCGCGCCAAGAGGCGCTGTTGGCACTGAAGTTTCTCAAGCGCCCTGTGGCGGGCTTCCCGTTCGTTGCAGATGGTCACAACGGCGAAAGCGCGTCACGGTCGGTTATGCTGTCCGCAATGTTGACTGCTCTTATCCGCCGCTCGCTGCCTTCGGCCCCTATGCACGGCTTTAGCGCACCGACGCCCGGCACCGGCAAAACCTTGGCCGTGCAGGTTGCCGCCGTGATCGCAACGGGCCATGAGGTCACGGCCATGAGCCAAGGCGCAAATTCCGAGGAAGATGAAAAGCGAATTTTCAGTGTGTTGATGCAGGGCGACCAAGTCGTCTTGGTCGATAACGTTACTCGCCCCATTGGCGGCAACAGCCTATGCACGATTCTGACCGAACAGTTTTGGCAGTCGCGGATGCTTGGGTTTTCCCGCAATGCGACCGTTGCGACGAATGTCTTGATGACGGCGAGCGGCAACAATCTAGTGTTCGAAGGCGACATGACGCGCCGTGCGTTGTTGTGTCGGATGGATGCCGGAATTGAGAACCCCGAAGGTCGATCCTTCGATATGAATTTGAAGCAATGGGTTCCGGCAAACCGCGTCAAATTGGTGGTGGCGGGACTCACTGTATTGCGCGCGTTCGTCGAGGCCGGGAGGCCAGGACTCGATAAACTACCCGCCTTCGGCAGTTTCGAGGATTGGTCGAATCTAGTTCGCGGTGCAATTTGTTGGTTAGGCCAGCCTGACCCCTGTTTAACGCGCTCGCATATTGCCGCCGAAGACCCGGTCAAAGCGGAGCTGGCCGAACTTCTAACCGCCGTTCAGGCCGTGAAGGGTAGCGAGTGGTTCAGTGCTGGTGAGCTTCTCGCGATCACTGAAACGGACTATGCGCCGGGCGCTTCAATTATGGAGGTCATCGACTCCGCTGTCCCACGCGTCAACAAGAAGCGCCTCGGTCAGTATCTAAAGAGCCATGAGAGTCAGATTGTGGGGGGCTTGCGCCTTGAAACCTCAAAGGACACTGACCGTAAAATCAATCTCTATCGTGTGGCCGCGACATAAAGTTTACGGGGTTCACGGGGTTTACGGGGTAGGTTTGCCCTATACACAGTGGTCTCGTTCAAACCATTATTCTTTACCTCGATCTCGTTAGTAAAATATGGAATCGGGAAAGGGGAACGAGACAAGAGTCTATAGGGCAAACCTACCCCGTAAACCCCGTGAACCCCGTAAAGTGGTCTCGCCGCACGGCTTGGACCTCTGCATACTGGGATCGGTCGCTAATAAAAGATAATGCGAATTATTCCGCGCGTTCAACATACTTACGCGATGCCAATCGGACTCCGAAAGAGAAGTTCATTCTTCGGAGGGCACGGGGTCGTGAATCATAGGTTCTTCCGGGGCGATAAAAGCTATGAGGGCAAGTACCGGGGTCCCAGTGATTTTTTGATTCAGGGCTGAAAAATCGCGGTACCTGTTGCCTTAAGTAGCAGGCGCTACAGCAGCAGAAGAAATATTTCTCTCATGTTTGAACTACACTCGCAGCGAGTCGGCTTCGCTCGATAATGGCGCGCGCGCAGGCAGGGACCTCATGCGTTTCGCGTTCTCCGTCGTACGACCCGAGCAGGTCGCCCGTGACGAATCCAGAATGTACTTTGACTCGCTCCCATATCAGGCATTCTGTGGCTCTCGACTTGCAAAATCGAGGTACATCACATGCCGACCAACCGTCAGATAATGCCAGGGACGGGCATAGCGGGGATGACATTCACCCATCCCAGCGCCATCGAGAGCCGAGCTGCCTTGGCGAAGAAGCGGAAAGCCTTGGCAACGCGCCGGACGTCAGAGGAAGTCCAACGCCAGCTACAGCTCCGTGCCGTCGCTGGCGAGCCCGGAGAGCCGGGGCCGCGCGGGCTTCGGGGGCGGGATGGTGCTACGGGCGAAGCAGGACCACGCGGCCCGAAGGGCGACAAGGGTGAGAAGGGCGACCGGGGCGAGCGCGGTGCCGCCGGGCGCGATGGCGAGGATGGGACCAAGATATTCACGGGGCCGAAGGCGCCCAAGGGCGCCAAGCCGGGCGATCTTTGGCTGAAGCCCGACGGTGCCTATTACGAGCTAAAGAATGACAAATGGCGCAGCGTCACCGAGCCCACCATTCGCGGCCCGCGAGGTCCGGCCGGTGCGCCGGGGGTAGGCGTGCGCGGCCTGCCCGGCCGTGACGGCAATCGATTCTTGTTCGGCTTCGGTCCGCCCCCGGCGGCAAAAGGTCAAGGTGGGGACGTCTGGTTTGATTTGGAGCTCGGCGATCTCTGGCAAAAGCAACGTTCAGGTTGGGGTCTGTTCTTCAACGTCGGTTCACGCGCGTACGCGGGCGATGGTGCGCCGACGGAGAGCCCGCACGACACGGACGACATTCTTGAGAGCGACGAGCCGTCGAGCGACTCGGAGAGCGAGAGCGAACCGTCGTCGAGCGATTTCGATTCAGAGAGCGAATCTGAGTCCGAGTTTGTTTCTGAATTTGGCTAGGGTGCATGTCGCAGCGAGTTCCGCCTAGTGGGCATCACCGTTTGCCGTGATCGCGGAACCATTCCTTCACCGAAATCACCATCTGCCTCTCATCAATGCTCCGGTCCGGGTTAAAGGATCGCATCACTCTTACACCTGAATGACCGCCGTGCCTGTCTTCGAGCGAAAAGCGCTCCGTCCCGTGGCAGATTATATCGAGCGTTGATCCGTTGGCCGCTTTTAGCCGCACTTTGTTACCTTCGATCTGGGACGTAAAAGCCTTCAGCGTAGGATCAGTTATGACCTTCTCTGCCGCATGTTCGCCGACCCGCTTAGCTGCGTCGGTGGGTGTTTCGTCATCGAACATGTTCATAGCACAAGCTCCGATTGCGACGTGTAAGTTGCTGGAAGATGTGGCCGTGGCTATTTCTAACGTCCTGCCGGATCGAACTAACGCTTGCGCCGCGCGTCTTCCGTCTTCGCCATCAAAACTAACATCTCAAGTTGAGCGCGGCGATCTTTCCGCATGTCTTGGTTCTGCGCTTCCATCTTGGCTATAGCGGTCGCCCATGAGGCGGCTTCTTTGCCGAAGCACCCGCCGTCTTGTGCTAAGCGAAGAAAATCTATCGTTTGGTCCATGGCCGTGATCATCTTCGATGACGCCGCAACGCCGTCTGCAATGACATCTAGCGGGGCCGCATCCCTCGCTGTGTCCTTCACGATAGCAAAGAAGCTCTTCTTATAAAGCTCTGTCGCAGCCTGCAGTTCGAGCTTCTTTGAAGTCGCTTGACGATTTATGTCGGCACAATCCGCCCGCGCCGCACATACGCCGGCAACCAAGAAAAGAAATACGAAGATTGCTTTCATCGAGAGCGAGCTCCGTTAGAGCCAATACCAAGGCCAAGCGAGCGTCGAAACCAAATGCGAGATGCCTATTCCGGTATGGCAAAAGAAATAAACAATGCCCTTGGTCGCGGCGATGCAGTCAGCCCGGCTTATAAAAAGCGAAAAGTAGATCGAATGGAGCACACCGATTCCGATATATGCGCATGCGATCAGATAGAGCGCCGCCTGTAGCCCCGCCATGCTCGGTCCCTCGGTTCTGAGTTGCAGCGCGCACAGCCTACGTTTGCTGCCTCGGACGATTACAGTCTATCTGCAACTTACGGCTGTCAATAGACTGAGAGACAGCCTGCTAGTTATGCGGCCCAAATGAACACACGGCGCTGTCGAAACCTATGGCGCGTGATAATGCGCCATGACCGCTGCAATACGATTGAGCAGGCCGTTAAACCCAGAAAAATCAATCGTGGCCGCGTTCGGCTGAATGACCTTCTCAATCAACGCGACTTTTCCGTAATGGAGTGATGCATTGGAGTCCTTCGCCTTGAACGTCTTGCCGTCGATGACGGTGCTCAAAACAGAAGGTTGAAAAAGATCTTCGATACAGGATGTCCCACCCGAAGTGGAAGCCTCTGGTGTTTTAACGAGATAAAGATTGTGACCGAGATGATAGAATGGCGCGGAAGTCTTGGGTGTAATGGAAACTTTGTGTGCGACACCTATATCGGTCAGCACCTTCGGCACATCGTTGTCGACTACAAGGATGACGGGGTGCTTAAGGGGCCGATGGCGAAAACGCGTAATGCGTCGGGCGTAATCAATTGCCAGTATCTTCTGCCCACCGATGCCGCCACCTAGCTTTAACACCTCATCTGCGAGATCGCTGTGCTTGAAATAACCCAAGCGGCTCTGAAATCCGGCGGGTGTGACTGCAATCATCTGCGGGTACGTTGCTGCAAGACGCTGAAGCGCAATTCGTAAATACGCGTTATCGGTTTTCCCCTCGCAGACGATCAGCGGGCGATCGAGCATAACGAAGTGCTTGAAGAACAGAAAATCTCGGAAGAGCTTCCTGATCCCGCTATCTTTCTTTTCCGAAGCGATATCGACCTGTCGCGCGTATGCCACCGCATGCTTGATATGGAAGACGTGATTGAGCATCCCACCAACAACTTCGAGAGAGTTTGTCGGCGGCTCATCCTTCCGAGAATACGCCCCAGTGTTGAAGAACGAATGGCAGATTGACCGAAGACGCCTGTAGTAGTGCGCTTGTACATTGACTTTATCATTGACCGTCAGCCCCGTAACGACTTGCTTCGAGGATTTTAGGTGCATCCGAGTTTTCTTCGGATTGATTTTGAACCCGGTCGACTCGACCTCTTTTAATAACGAGGCATTGGCGAGCCATTGCGATTCAACAAATGGTAACTGAAACGCGAGGGCTGCAGGAAAGACTTTCTGGTTCGTAGAGAACGTCAGATCGTCTACATAACGCGAGTAAGTGCAGGAATGCAGCTTCGCAAGACGCGCAAGGCGAACGTCCATAATATGAGCAAGCAAATCAGAAATAATAGGAGACGATGGCGCGCCCTGAGGAAGTTCGTTGTCGTGACACGCTATCTGGGCGATTATTGTAGCGACGTCTTTGTGTAGCTTGAAATCGTTATTTCGTATGAAGAACCCTCTGACTCTGCCAAAATTGAAGGAGGGAAAGAAGTCTTCGATATCCAAATTGAGAACGTAGCGCCGTTTAGTGTGAGGGCTCGCGTTCGTGATGATGGATAGTCCCTTTTTGTAACCATGGGACATTGGACGACGGTGCTTGGGAAAGGAGGCTTCGATTTCTTCTCTACAGAGATAGAGTGCAGACGACAAATGTTGCTGCAGAGTTTTTATTCGCTCGACCGGCGCTTTTATCGTACGCACGCCGCCGCTTTTCTTAGAGATGGTGAATTCGTGATACTTCGATGCTTCAGGCATCTTATATAGTAGGAAAGTGAGCGCCTTTGGCTGATATCCGAGGATGGTTGCGACATCATGCAGCGAGGTCGCGGCCTTCAGAGATTTCAAGGTACTCATAGCGCGCGGGTAGAGAGTGGCTTACAGGCACTCCTTTGCGGTCCCATGAGTTTCATCATATCGACCATTTGCATTATTCGATTGCCATGTAGCAATGCGGGTCAGCCTTGAATCTTATATTGCGATTCGCAATAACAAATCTGCCTGTAAGCCGATAGTGGTTGTAGCTTCAGTGTCATTGAACGCAAGAGTTCGAACCGTTTTTCAGAGTTCTTTTTTGAATTGCTTGGCTGAATGGGGCGGCTCGGATCGCATCTGACGGAGGCGTAAACAGAGCAAAAAAGCGCCCTCATAGGCATCTTGTAAGGCGACATGATACGGATGCGAGCGGCGTCGGGCGGTGGCGGTGTCTGCCAGTGCCAGAGCATTATCGGCGCCATGGTCCGGCTGGCACCGGTTCACCAGCACACCCGGCGATGGCAGTGGCGGCAGCGCAGCACCATGGCCGGAGCAACCGCTGCTAAAATTCGAGCAACGGCGACGATGACTGGTCCCGTGGGTCGCACTATCTGCGGCGGCCTTATAAACGAGCGGGCTGCGATGCCAACCGCCTCATGTCCCGCTTTTAGCAGTTACCTGTGCGAGAGGCTTAACTATAGGGCTATGCATGGTTGGTTGCTGAGGCTTGGTTCTAAGGCTTACGTTTTCAGAACGCCATTCTTTAAAAGACTGCGCTTGTCTCCAAGTGATGGCTTGATCAGACATGACAATGCACGATTGCAATTCGATATCTTTCCAAACACCGTTTTGGCACAGTTTGGTATCGAAGGCCGCCTCTAGCGCGATGCGTGCCTTTTCGGCTTCGGACTCCGCGAGCGCCTCGTCGACATCAGTATCGTAGACCAACACTATATTGAGTACGTAGACATCGGTTGGTCCGCTCCGTTCGATCTCCAGGCCTTCGTCGACATCGAAGAATATTGCTCGTATGTGCTTTCCGTACTTCTTTGATACGGTTTTGAGCGTTTCTTCCCCGCCAGAAGTATTCAGTCGGCGATTAAATTCGTCTGGGAAGGCCGAACGCTGATATCTAACGGACAGCCAACGCTGAAGCACTACAAGCTCTTCGTAACTTGCGCGAACGTTGGAGTCTGGCTCGTATTGCGCGAGAGAGCTTTTCGGAATAGCGATCTTAGCCGAAGCAACCACCTCGATATTTTTCGAAGCCTTACCGCTTGTGCAGCTCAGGTGCAGGGTACGAGGGCTTTTTGCGAAAGCGAAGTTTCCATCGGCGGTTCCTATTTCACAACCAACAATCACCTCAACAATCGGCTCCGCTTCAGGTGACTGAGCTAGATCGCAATCATGTGACACAACAATCGCGATTGTGGCGTCCGGCTTAGTCGGATGCAATAGTCCGAGATCACGCAAAGCCTGCGTGGATAGGAGATGGCCCTGCCGCCATTTGGTATTGCTATCCCAAATGGCCATGCTCGCTTACTTAGCCTTCCTCACTCAGCATAGGAACGCCGAGAGAAGCCGCTCCAATCTTCCGATTTTTTCGGCCGCCGAGCATGTCGTCCAATCGGGCGCGTTGATTGCTTTCCTTTCGGACTATCGTCACAAATGCGTCCGCTGCCTCTAATGCGTCGCCGCCTTCTCGGACGATATCAAAAAAGTTCTTTCCGTCCTTAATCTTCCGGCGAAGCGCGTAGACTGGATTTTCTAAACCTTCAGCCGCGATGATATCCGACGCAATCGCTAGCTCACGCAACCGGTCAGCATTCGGTTGCGCGATCTGGTTCCCGGACTGCCAGTCGTAGATCGCCTGTCTGGACACGCGGAAAAGATTTGCCAAGTCCGTAACGCTAGACTTTAGGACTTCTCGAATTCGCATCAAGTCTTGGCTTGGCGTTCGCTCACAGCACTCAACTTCAGCAAACCCGGAATCCGAGTAACGCTTAAAAGCATAACCTTTTTCGCCACGGAGCTTATAATAGCTCTCGGTCGCTGAGCCTCCGGTACCAACCTGCAGAGCCAATGTAGTAGCGGCGGCAAAAATTGCGCCGGCAAACCAGCGCGTGGCGATAGACGTGGTTGTCGCAGTCATGTTTCCCTCATTTCCACGTTTTCAGTGCGTAGGGTGTGACCGTCATTTTAAAAACTTTTTCGATTTCGTCGTGTATGGCGAATAGGTTTGAACGAAGGCTACTAGCGTCATAGCGTGAGCGCGACTCAATGGAACCATCATTGTCTAGCGTAGCGTGTATCCCGTCGATCTCTTGGAATTTTTTAGCAATCACGAAGTGTAGCGGCTGAAGGTCGGGAGGAACGGCTATTTTGCCCGGCTGCACAACTACGCGAGCTACAATCCCTACGGAACCGACTCGACTTGAAGTCTCGAAGAACGAATGAGACAACTCACCACCCATCTTATCAAATAAGCCTAAAACAGATGGTTCTAAATACTCAGCGAGCTTTCCTTGTGACTCTGGGCACACGGCGTCCAAATACCGAACACCGACTCTATCAGTGTAACTTAGCCCGCCGACGGCCGAATGAACTATTTCAAGACCCTGCAAAAGCGTGTCGGAGAATGATTCGAAGACATCATAATCAGTCGCGAAATAGGTAATAGAGTTCTGTTGAAGATGAAAACCGAGCGTCTTCTCAATGTTGGAAAATATGTATTGCACGGTCGGGGCCACGGGCACGATCTGTCCTTCGGTCGCTCCCGCAAGATTCAAGTCAAAAGTCTGGACAATGGCTTTCTTGTAATCGGGGTAGCCGAGCGTCCTAAAAGCCTCTTGGATATCGACTGCGTATTTCTCTAACGCCAGCAAGTGGTTAAACTTTACCTGTGCCAACGCCAGATAGACAGGCGCATTCGCCAGTTTCGTGCCCATAACCGTCCCCTGCTTGACATACACTTGACACTTTACAATCTGCTTGACAAGTGGAGACTCGGTTAAAAGTTTCTCTAAAATGCGGCCGTTGGTCGCTCGATCTAGGGAAATTGATTGGCGGCAGCGGGGCGCGGAGGCGTATTTGGAAAAGGTCTGCCGTCGATATTAGAAATCTGCACCGAATCGCCGCGGTTATCAGTCGAAGGCCTCCCGCCGCCGAAGGGCGTGCGCACGATGCGCGAATCACCAGTAGACCGACCCCTGCCCCTCTAAAGGCCCAGCGGTGGCACTCGGATGCGCTGAGGTATCTGACGTAAGGCGATGATCCAACTGGCCAAATGCCGGGATTTTGCCGCTACCTACCCCGGCGCTACCCCGGCTTATTTTGGAAGGCGCTGAAAACCGGCTAAGTAGTGGTGCCGCAAACAGGACTCGAACCTGTGACCCCGTCATTACGAATGACGTGCTCTACCAACTGAGCTATTGCGGCGAACCAAGCGGCGATTCGGCTTTTCGGCCGAAAACGCTGGGGCATCTGATATCGCCCGGGGCGTTGCTTTGCAAGAAGCCGAGACGTCTCCGGCGACCGAAAAGCTGAGCGAACACCCGCCGAAACCTGCCATTTCGGCCCGAATGAGAGGTTTCAGCCGCCCCAGCGCCGCAGAAACCCGCGCCAGCCGCCCTGTTGCTGGCCCGCATTCAATTCGGCGAATTCATCGCGATAATCCTCGGCCTCGTCCACGCCGGGATCGTCCGGAGGCCGGACAATGGGGATGACGGCCGGAATGGCCACAGCGGGCTTGGCAGCGCTGGCGATATCGCTGCGATCACGGAACAGCGGTGGCGGCGCGGGAGCCGGTTTCGGGAGCGGCGGCGGCGCCTCCGCGGGTTCGGACGCGGCATCGGCCACCAGTTCGGGCTGTGCTGGTCCTTCAGGTTCCACCGCGAGGTCCTGAGCCGGCGCGGAGGGCGTGACCTCGGCCGGCACGGGCACCACGGGTTTTGGCATCGCGGGCGGCGGGGCCAGAACGGTCTCGCGCAAAATCTCGGTCTCGATCGTCGAGGCCCTGTCCGACGGCAGGGCGGCCAGCGGCGTCTGCCACTGGAACGCATCGATCCGGCCGGTGACCGGGGACACCGGTCGCCAGCGATCGGACACATAGCCGTCCGCGGTCCAGACCGGATCATGCAAAGCCCGCACGGCACGCATGGTCCAGGCGCGGGCGCGACCGCTGTCGCCATGTTCGGTACGTTCGATTTCCGCCATCAGCATCGCGACGCGCTGGGTGGAGTCGGCCGTGAACGGCGCCAGTGCTTCGCGGGCGCGCGTGAATTCGGCGGCATCGATGGCCGCGCGGGCGATCGCCAGCGCGCCTTCGATATGACCTGGCACTTTCGACGCCAGCGTCTCGACGCGCACCAGCCGCTGCCGCGCGGAATCGCCGAGCTTCACATGGGCATAGGCGTCGGCGAGATCCGGATGCGGCTGCGCCAGCCACGCGGTTTCGATGATCTTCATCGCGCGGCGGATCTGATGCGCCTCGCTCTGGAATCGGCTGGCGAGAACGGCGGCCGGCACCAACGTCGGCGCCAGCTTGATCGCCTCCATCACACTCTCGCGGGACAGGTCGCGATCCCCGGTTTCCAGCTCCAGCGCACGCGCCGTGAGCAGCACGCCGCGCTGCCGGCGAAATGTCGCGCGATCAATCAGGCCGGAGGCGAAATTGTTGTCGAGGATTTTCAGTGCGCCGGTCCAGTCACCCTGCGCGCAGCGGAAGCCGAGCACGGCTTGCGACGCCCATGTCGATGCCGGCGACAGTTTCAGCGCTTCCTCGGCGATCGTGACGGCAGCAACGGGATCATCGCTGCGCTGCGCCTCGATGAACAAGCCGCGCAGACCCAGCAGCCGCGTATCGCCACGCTCGGCCATCGCCTGGAAGGCGCGATGCGCACCGGCGCGGTCGCCATCGAGCTGGGCGGACTGGGCTTGCAGCAGCAAAGCGAGCGGATCGTCCGATGTCAGGCGCTTGGCGATGTCGGCATGGCGCCGCGCAGCATGACCATCGCCCTGTCCGATCGCCAGCAGACCATGGGTAATGGCATGACGTCCGCGCGCGTGACGCTTCTCGCGGCGACGGCGGCGCATCCGCTCAGGTGCACGCCACAAACCACGCAGGAGTGACCAGGCCAGAATCGCGGCGACCATGAGGAGGCCGAGGACCAGCAGGAATACCGGCAACGACGGCGAGGCGCGCCAGACGCCCCAGGACAGCACGACATCGCCGGGCTGGTCGGCCATCCAGGCCGCGCCCGCAGCCGCGAGTGCGATCAAGACGAGGAACAGAATGATACGGAACATCGGATTCCTATGGCGCCGGTTTGGAGAGCGCCGCCACCGCGTCGGCTGCGAATTGACGTGAAGCCGCCAGCGCTGCATCGCGGGTATCCACCCTATCGAGCCAGGGCTGAACCGCCGCGCGATCGGCGGGCGAGAGTGTCAGCAGCTCACGCCTGGCCGCAGCGATGTCACTGCTGCGCGCAGCTGTGGCCGCGCGCGAGACGGCACCGGTGTTGTCACCTGCACCGGCGGCATCGGTGCGCTCGAGGCGGATCAGCTTTGCGGCGCCAGCCTGCAGACGATCCATGAAACCTGCGCCTGCGGCAGGTGCTTCGGCCGGCGCCGGTGCCAGCTTCGGCAATAATGCGAGTAGTTCACGGCTGAGCCCGGCCGCGTTCGGCACGCCCGTCGTTGCAAACGCATCGAGCGGTTTCAGCTGATCGGCATTGCTTGCAAGCGGTTTGACGGCCGCAAGCGCCGCAGCATAGGGCTCGCCCTGGCGCACCGATGTGTCGAGCAGCGAAGCCGCAACGACACGGCGCAAGGCGGCGTCATCGACGGGTTTGGCATTCTGTTGCGCGGCCGACGACTTCAACTCGCTGGCGGCACGTTCGATCTGCCCTAGCCGTTCATTGATCGGCCCGAGATCGACCACGCCGGCTGCCGTGATTGGCGCGGATTTGAGTTGATTGACATCGGCGACAACACGATCCGATTGCGTCTTCGCAGCAGCAAGATCGCCGCGCAAGGCGCCGATGGATTTCTCGAGCGCCCCGACCCGCGTTGCCAGCCCCGTATCCGGCGCAGCGATCGGGCGCGCTTCGATCTGGGCGATGCGAGAGGCCAGTGCATCCACATCCGCTTTATCGCTCGATGCAGCCCCACTCAGCCCGAACCAGGCAATACCGGCGACAAGCGCACCAGCGACGGCGCCCACAGTGGCTGGAACCAGAACAGGCGCGCGCGCCGGCGCTGCTGACACCGGGTCGTTAGCCGCAACCTCCGCGGCGGGCTCGGACGGCGGCATGTCCGACGGCGCGGTATCGACGGACTCCGATGCTGTTCCCGGTGACGCAGGCTCCGCTGCAACCGGGCGTTCGGTGACCCCGGCAGCCGTCAATTCGATGGTCGGCGGTGGCCGCTTGGGCCGGCCGGCATCCGGAGACGATCCTGCATCGCTATCGTCGGCCATGGCGTCGGGTCCCCTCGTGACATGCCTGATCCCTATCGGGATTTGGTCACAGCAGTCTTAACGCGATAACGGCGCGATGGCACGATCCAGCGCCGCGAACAGGGCATTTTCGTCCGGGGTCTGCGCCACCACGACCTGGGTGGCTCCGGCATCATGGGCAATCATGCCGACGGCGGCCGACAGGCAATAATGTGGAACTGCGAGGGCAGCGATTTCAACGCCCGAAAGACCCGCCGCCCGGAAGAATGCCCGGGCGCTCCGCCGCGAATAATGCAGCACGGCCTCGATTCTGCCGGCCACGAAGGCCGCGGCAACATCATCCGGCAGATCGGCGACCGGCATCATCCGGTAGGTGGTTTGTGTCACCACGGTGAAACCGCGCGCACCGAGTTCGCCGGCGAGATCCCGCGCCAGATCGGCGCCCGCCAGATAGAGGAGCGGTCGGGTCTTGTTCAGCAATTTGCTCCTGCTGATCTCGGTCAGCAGTTCGCGGAGTGCTGCGGCATCGCCATCGGCCGACAGGACCCTGGCAAAGCCGAGATCGCGCGCCGCCTGCGCGGTCTTTTCGCCGACCGTGAACAGCGGCAGATGCAGCAGGGCTGCCTGCACCGGCTGATCAGCCAGCGCGCGCAGCGCATTGGCCGACGTCACGATCACGGCCCCGAAATCCGCGTCCGCATCGATGGACAGCATCACCTTTTCGAAGCGGAGCATCGGCGCCGCCAGAACCTCGACGCCCCGCGCCCGCAAGGCGGCGGCGGTGCTGGTATTGTCCGGCTGCGGGCGCGTGACGAGAATAGCCATATCTAAGGTCCGGTTTCGGGGGTCTCGCAGGCCGCACAGCCATCGAGTGATTGCACCTTGCAACCCCGCAATGCTACGCCGGGGACAGGAAAAGCCCGGATTTAGCTGATTTAGCAAGGACCGATAGTGACCACCGACCAACCGATGCTGGTGCTGGGAATCGAGACGACCTGCGATGAAACCGCAGCCGCCGTTATCGAACGCCAGCCCGACGGCAGCGGCAAGATCCTGTCCAATATCGTCCATTCGCAAACCGACGATCACGCGCCCTATGGCGGCGTGGTGCCGGAGATCGCCGCGCGCGCCCATATCGACCTGCTCGACGGGATTGTCAGCCGCGCGATGAAGGACGCCGACGTCAATTTCGCGCAATTGAGCGGCGTGGCCGCCGCCGCCGGCCCCGGCCTGATCGGCGGGGTGATCGTGGGGCTCACCACCGCCAAAGCCATCGCCATGGTGCATGACACGCCGCTGGTGGCCGTGAACCATCTCGAAGCCCATGCGCTGACGCCGCGGCTGACCACTTCCTTGGCGTTTCCATATTGCCTGTTTCTCGTGTCCGGCGGCCATACCCAGATCGTCGCGGTGCTTGGCGTCGGCCACTATGTCCGGCTCGGCACCACCGTCGATGACGCCATGGGCGAGGCTTTCGACAAAGTGGCAAAAATGCTCGGCCTGCCCTATCCCGGCGGCCCGCAGGTGGAACGCGCCGCATCAGGCGGCGATCCCAAACGCTTCGCGTTTCCGCGGCCGATGCTCGGCCGGCCCGACGCGAATTTCTCGCTCTCCGGCCTCAAGACCGCGGTGCGTAACGAGGCCAGCCGTCTCATTCCGCTGGAAGAACAGGACATCGCGGATCTCTGCGCCAGCTTCCAGGCCGCCGCCCTGGAATCGACGGCAGATCGATTAAGCGTTGGCCTCAAACTGTTCGAGGACCAATTCGGCCCGCCACATGCGCTCGTCGCGGCCGGCGGTGTCGCCTCCAACCAGGCGATCCGCGGCGCGCTACAGGCCGTCGCCGCAAAGGCGCAGACCACGCTGATCATCCCGCCGCCGGCACTGTGCACCGACAACGGCGCGATGATCGCCTGGGCCGGTGCAGAGCGTCTTGCCCTGGGACTCACCGACACGATGGAAGCACCGCCCCGCGCGCGCTGGTTGCTCGACGCTGACGCCAAGGCTCCGGCGGGCCATTCCAAATCCCGCGCCGCTTACTGACGGGAACACCATGGCCAACTTCAACTCAGTGGCGGTGATCGGTGCTGGTGCTTACGGCACGGCGCTGGCCGATGTCGCTGCACGCGCCGGTCGCAAGGTCGTGCTCTATGCACGCTCGACTGCAGCTGCCGAACTGATGCAGACGTCGCGCGTCAATCCGCGACTGCCCGGCACGGCCATCGACGACTCCGTCTTCGTCACGGCTGATCTCACGCTCGCCGCCCGCGCCGATATCGTTCTGCTCGCGGTCCCATCGCAGCAATTGCGGGAGGCACTCACCGCACTCGCACCGCTATTGCCCGCGGGCATTCCCGTGATCGCCTGCGCCAAGGGCATCGAGCGCGGCAGCCACAAATTCATGACGGAAGTCATCTTCGATGTCGCACCCCATGTGATCCCTGCCATCTTGTCGGGACCGAATTTCGCTGACGATGTCGCGGCTGGCCTGCCCACGGCCGTGACGCTCGCCTGCGCTGACGAGGATATCGCCGTCGCGCTCGTGCAGGCTTTGGGTTCGGCGACGTTCCGTCCCTATCACTCCACCGATGTGCGTGGTGTCGAGATCGGCGGCGCGGCGAAGAACGTACTGGCGATTGCCGCAGGCATCGTCGCCGGCAAGCAGCTCGGTGCGTCGGCACTGGCAGCTTTGACCACGCGCGGCTTCAATGAATTGCTGCGGCTAGGCATCGCCTGCGGCGCACGCACCGAGACGCTGTCGGGCCTGTCAGGATTGGGCGACCTGATCCTGAGCTGTTCGAGCGCGCAGTCGCGCAATTTTTCACTCGGCGTGGCACTCGGCCGCGGCGAACAGCCGGCGCCCGGCAAACTTGTCGAAGGTGAGTTCACGGCGCCGGTGCTGATCGAGCTTGCGGTGTCGAAGGGCGTCGATATGCCGGTGGCGATGGCCGTGGCGGCGATCCTGGCCGGCGAAGCGACCATCGATCAGGTGATCGAAGGCTTGCTGACGCGGCCGTTCAAGGCAGAGGGTTAGACTCGAAATGAAATACTGGCTGATCAAATCGGAGCCCGACGCCTGGTCGTGGGACGAGCAGAAGAAGGCCGGTGCCAAGGGCACCGAATGGACCGGCATCCGTAACCACACCGCCAAGCTGAACATGATGAAGATGAAGAAGGGCGACCGCGCCTTCTTCTATCATTCGAACATCGGCAAGGAGATCGTGGGTATTGCCGAGATCATCAGGGAGCATCATCCCGATCCCACCGCCGAGCCGGGAACACCCTGGGTCTGCGTCGACGTCAAGGCCGTGCAAGACCTACCAAAGCCGGTGTCGCTGGCGGCGATCAAGGCTGAGCCGAAGCTTGCTGACGTCGCGATCCTGAAGCAGTCCCGCCTGTCGGTGCCGCCGATCACTGCCGAGGAATGGAAGCTGCTCTGCAAGATGGGCGGGTTGTGAGCGCCGACGGCGCGGCCCACCCAACTGCAATATCTGATCCCGTTGCTTTCATCCGCGCCAATACGCGCCTGCTGCCGGTGCCGCTGGTGCCGGAAATCATGTTGTACGTGGCGGACGAAGCCGTGCCGCTATGGAGCAAGACCGAGGAAGAACTCGGCGAGGCCGGATTGCCGCCGCCGTTCTGGGCCTTTGCCTGGGCCGGCGGACAGGCGCTGGCGCGCTTTGTTATCGATCATCCCGAGCATGTTGCCGGCAAGACCATCATCGATCTCGCATCGGGATCGGGGCTCGTGGCTATCGCCGCGATGAAAGCCGGGGCAAGCAGCGTCCTCGCCTATGATATCGACGCCTTTGCACGCACGGCGATCGCACTGAACGCGGCTGAAAATGGCGTCAGGATCAACGCTCGCAGTGACGATCTGCTCGGCGGCCTGGTTGCCCCCGAAGCGCAAACGATTCTGGCAGGAGATATTTTCTACGAGCGCGACACGGCTGAACGCGCATTTGCATTTCTGTCCGCGCAGGCTGCAAGCGGTGCATCTGTCCTGATCGGCGATCCCGGTCGCAGCTATTTGCCGAAGGATAAATTGCGCAAGCTGACCGAATACAAGGTGCCGGTGACGCGCGATCTCGAAGATGCAGAGATCAAGAATACGGCGGTGTGGACACTCGCCTGACCTAACCCGCCTCGGCCACCACCTGCGCCAGAAGTTGCTCGCGCTTCGATTGCGAGCGATAGCCCGTTTGCGTCGCGGCGATGCGGGCAAGGATGCCGTCCTCGAAGGCGGTGACGATGGTATCGTGCACATAGCTCTTGCGGCAGATCGCCGCCGTGTTCTGCAATTCGTCCGCCGCCGAACGCACGGCGTCGAGCACCTGCTTCCTGCGTCCGCGCTCACTCGCTGCCGGCTCGATCCGCGAAAGCGTTTCAGCCACGGTGGCCGAGGCCATCAGAGTGCGGAAATCCTTCAGTGAAATCTTGATACCGGCGATATCGCGCAGGAAGGCGTTCACTGCTGCCGTGTTGACCTTGTGAATGCGGCCGGCATTGTCGCGATACTGGAACAGGCGCTTGCCCGGCACGTCGTGCAGAATACCAATCGCGCGGACGAGCTTCGACGCGTTGGACTCCTTGCGCACTGCCTTGCCGCCCTTGGCCTTGAAGGTGAGCACGATGCAATCGTCTTCGAGCTGCACGTTCGACTTCATCAGCGTGGTGGCGCCGCGCGTGCCTGACAGCTTCATATAGCTCTCATTGCCGGCACGGATCGCGGTCCGCGTGACGAGTTCGATGACAGCGGCGAGCGCGAACTCACGCGTCGGCTCGTCGCCAGCCAGAAGCGCCGAGACGTTGCGGCGGATCTTCGGCAGTGCCGCCACCAGCTTCGCCAGCCGATGCGCCTTGCGTTGCTCGCGAACCTTCTCCCAGTCCGAGTGATAGCGGTATTGCAGCCGGCCGGCCGCGTCGCGGCCTACAGCCTGCAAATGCGACGTAGGATCAACGGCATAGCGGACCTCGGCATAGGCCGGGGGCACCGCCATGGAGTTCAGCCGCTTGATCGTGCCGACATGCTTGATCGGGGTGCCGTTGGCCCTGACGAAGGAATAAGATTTTCCGCGTTTGAGCCGGCGGATGGTCAGCTCAGACTGATCTCCAAGCTTCAGGCCCATTTCACGGGCCAAAACCTCAACACTCGCGGGACTTGGCTTGAGACTTGGCTTGGCCATACCGGCTGACCGCGCGACGGAACGGGCGGAAACGGCCCGGGAAGGCGCGAAATTCTGCTGTTCCATCATAGTGTTATCTGCCTCGTCGGCCCTGTTCTCTGCTAATGCCGTTTATTGATTTTTGGTTCCGGGCCGCTTGGCCGTCCCCGCGAGGGCGATTTAGGGGCTTCCCGCAACTATTGCGAGTCCACAGGCGCGCAATTTCGGTTACTGGTTACCGTTCATCGGCCGAATTGGCCTTATGATGAAGGTTTGGCGGCCGGCAAAACGCGAACGTGATCGGGACTGCGACCTTGCGGACCGACCAAAGGCCTAGTCCGGCCCCGCTTGTCCAGCTATCTCGCCCCGGCGCATATTGCGCGCAACGAGAACCGGCTGGCGGCGACTTCGCGCAGCGGTCGCACGATGGTGGAGGGGACGATGTCCGACAAGATTTACGACGTACCGGCTGAGTGGACGACGCGCGCCTTCGTCGATGACGCGAAATACAACGAGATGTATGCGCGCTCGATCAGCGATTCCCAAGGCTTCTGGGCCGAGCAGGCCAAGCGCCTCAACTGGACCCACGCCCCCACCAAGATCGAGAACTCGTCCTTTGCCCCAGGCAAGATCTCGATCAAGTGGTTTGAGGATGGCGTATTGAACGCCGCCTATAACTGCATCGACCGCCATCTACCGAAGCGCGCCAACCAGACCGCGATCATCTGGGAAGGCGACGACCCCTCGCAGTCGAAGCACATCAGCTATCAGGAGCTGCACGACGAAGTCTGCAAGATGGCCAACGTGTTGCGCAACCGCAATGTCGGCAAAGGCGACCGCGTCACCATCTACCTGCCGATGATTCCGGAAGCCGCTTACGCAATGCTGGCCTGCGCGCGCATCGGCGCGATCCACTCTGTCGTCTTCGCCGGCTTCTCACCGGACTCGCTGGCGCAGCGCATCACCGACTGCCAGTCGAAGATCATCATCACCGCAGATGAAGGCCTGCGCGGCGGCAAGAAGGTGCCGCTGAAGAACAATGTGGATGCCGCGGTCGCCAAGGCCGGCGGTGTCGACTGGGTCGTCGTCGTCAAGCACACGGGCGCACCGGTGAATATGGATCCGGCCCGTGACTTCTGGTACCGCGAAGCCGCCGAAGTCGTCACCACCGAATGCCCCTGCGAGCCGATGAATGCGGAAGATCCGCTGTTCATCCTCTACACGTCGGGCTCCACCGGCCAACCCAAGGGCGTGCTGCACACCACAGGCGGCTATCTGTTGTTCGCCTCGATGACACATCAGTATGTGTTCGACTATCACGAGGGCGATATCTACTGGTGCACCGCCGATGTCGGCTGGGTCACCGGCCACAGCTACATTCTCTATGGGCCGCTGGCCAACGGCGCGACCACGCTGATGTTCGAGGGCGTGCCGAACTATCCGTCGATGTCGCGCTTCTGGGAAGTCATCGACAAGCATCAGGTCAACATCTTCTACACCGCGCCAACTGCAATCCGCGCGCTGATGCAGGCCGGCGACGAGCCGGTGAAGAAGACCTCGCGCAAGAGCCTGCGATTGCTGGGATCGGTCGGCGAGCCGATCAATCCGGAAGCCTGGGAGTGGTACTATCACGTGGTCGGCGAGGCGCGCGCGCCGATCGTCGATACCTGGTGGCAGACCGAAACAGGCGGCATTCTCATCACACCACTGCCCGGCGCAACGAAGCTGAAGCCCGGCTCGGCGACGCGGCCGTTCTTCGGCGTCGTCCCCGAGATCGTCGATGCCGACGGCAAGGTGCTGGAGGGCGAGACCTCCGGTAATCTCTGCATCGCCAAGTCGTGGCCGGGCCAGATGCGCACGGTCTATGGCGATCACGCCCGCTTCGAGCAGACCTATTTCTCGACCTACAAGAACAAATACTTCACCGGCGACGGCTGCCGCCGCGATGCCGACGGCTATTACTGGATCACGGGCCGCGTCGATGACGTCATCAACGTCTCCGGCCATCGCATGGGCACGGCGGAAGTGGAGTCATCGCTGGTCGCGCATGAGAAAGTGTCCGAAGCCGCGGTCGTCGGCTATCCGCACGACATCAAGGGACAGGGCATCTACGCTTATGTCACGCTGATGAACGGCGTCGAGCCGACGGAAGAGCTGCGCAAGGAGCTCGTCGCCTGGGTCCGCAAGGATATCGGCCCTATCGCCTCGCCGGATCTGATCCAGTTCGCGCCGGGCCTGCCGAAGACCCGCTCCGGCAAGATCATGCGCCGCATCCTGCGCAAGATCGCCGAAGACGAGCCGTCATCCCTGGGTGATACATCCACCCTGGCCGATCCCGCCGTGGTCACCGACCTTGTCGAGCATCGGCAGAACAAGAAGCCGGGAGCGTAACAGCCAGCCGCTCCGATCGGAAAACACGGAGTGATGTGATGGATCGTCGGTCATTCGTGTTGGGAAGCGCTGCAGTTGTCGCGGGCGGAGCCTCCGCCCGTGCGCAACATGCCGATCATCCGGCGTTGCCTGCGGCGCCCTCGTCGAAAGAGCCCTACGCCAAATTGCAGGGCGGCGTGCCGCATCACATGACGCCGGAGCAGGAAGCACAGCGCGTCACGGAAAGTCCTGCGCCGAAAGGGCCGCAAGGCAAGTGGGTATCGCGCGCAGCGCTCCCGCTGCCGCGCAGCGAGATGGCATGGGCGACGTCATGGGCCGACCGCATGCATATCGTCGGCGGCTATGGCGAAGGCCGTGTCGACCGCCCCTATCACCATGTCTACGACCCCGCGTCAGACCAATGGCTTGACGCCGCGCCGCTGCCGCGCGGGGCCAATCACGTCTCGGTCGCCGCCGATGCCGGCCGTATCTATGCGCTTGGCGGCTTCGTGCAGCAGAACCGCGGTTCGGATCAGAACGCTTATGCCTACGATGTCGCCGCCAACCGTTGGGATACGATCGCACCGTTGCCGAGACCGCGCGGTGCCGGCGCTGCGGTCGCGCTGAAAGGCAAAATCCATCTGATCGGCGGCGCGTCGGAACCGGCGGCCGAGCGCGCCAGTGTCAGCTGGCATGAGGTCTACGATCCCAGGACCGACAAATGGGAGACCCGCAAGGCACTGCCCGGTGCGCGCGACCATGTCGGCTGCGTCGCCTATCGCGGCGTGATCCATGTGATCGGCGGGCGCTTCAATACGTTCGAGTACAATACCGACCTGCACCATGTGTATCTGCCCGAGCGCGACACCTGGGAGCTGCGCGCCGCACTGCCGACCATCCGTTCAGGCCATGGTCTAGTGGTGTATCGCGACCGGCTGTTCGCCATGGGCGGCGAATCCGGCGTGGTACAGAATGGGCAGCTCACCCAGGGCAAGGTATTCGGACAAATGGAGAGCTACGATCCGGCCTCCGACACCTGGCAGAGCCACGCGCCGATGCTGACCCCGCGCCATGCGGTCGGCGCCACGGTCATTGGCGACTGGATCTATGTTGCCGGCGGCGGCGCCGTTCTTGGCGGCGCGGTACAATCCGCCGTCCACGAGGCCTTTACGCTGGCCTGATCGCTCTGGGCACGTCACCTCTCGCGGCCCTCACGCGATTGTCAGGGCCAGAGGGCCGCCCACTGGCCAATTTAGAGCGAGTGTTGTTTTCCGGGCATTTACTTTGTTCGGCGGATTTCCTCTTTAGGCCCTCGCTGGCGCTGTCCCTCGCGCCGGTAGAGACCGGTTGTTTACGCGACTGGTTGAGAATTTCCCGTGTGCAATTATTTTTATTTTCGCCGCCTTGAAGAGCGGCACGACCTCGTCGGCCACAACGGCCGGGCCGAACTGGAGAGCTCGATGTCCTTGAAGATTGCTCGTGCGTTGGCAGCCACCTTTGTCGTTGGCGCCCTGATGTCCCCTGCCGCACAGGCGGCGCCCAATCTGGTCGGCTTCCACGGTGATTATGCACCCGGCACCATCGTCGTGAAGACCAACGAGCGTAAGCTCTATTTTGTGCTCGAACAGGGTCAGGCCGTCCGTTATCCTGTCGGCGTCGGCAAGCCCGGCAAGCAATGGGCCGGCGCCACCAAGATTGACGGCAAGTATCGCCAGCCGGCCTGGGCTCCGCCCGCCGACGTCAAGCGCGACAATCCGAGCATCCCGGACGTGATCGCTGGCGGCTCGCCGGCCAACCCGATGGGCGTCGCCGCGATGACCCTCGCCGGCGGCGAATATGCCATCCACGGCACCAACCGCCCCAATTCGATCGGCGGCTATGTCTCTTATGGCTGCGTCCGCATGTATAACGAAGACATCACCGACCTCTATTCGCGCGTTTCGGTCGGCACGCCGGTGATCGTCACCCAGCGCTGATCGTTGTCAGCCTCGCTATTCTGAAAAGCCGCGCATCATGCGCGGCTTTTTGCTTGGCTTGTATCAGCGGCCGTTACACCAGCCGCTGCGATGACCGCCGCCATACGCGCGCGCATGACCTGCGCTGAGCAATGCTGCGGACACATTGGGTGTTTGTCTGGTTGCGACATCGGCAACCACGCGGCCGGGATATTTGTCGGGCCCGATATTGTAGATCGTGAGGCTTCCCTCGCGGAGCAACTTGTTCAGTGCGGCCGTCGCGGTTTCTGCCATCTGGATCTCGCGCGCGCATTGCCCCTTCAGCTCCGGCGCATCAATGCCGCGCAAACGAATGCGCACGCTGACGTCCTCACCCGACCCAAGATGCACGCGCGCGCCAAAGGTATCGCCATCGATGGCATAGCGCATCTCGATCGGGTAGCGGGCCTCGGCGTTGCCGGCGCGCCTGACGATCGCCTCGGAATCGCGGGCAGCTTCAGTCTGCTCCGCGCCCGGCAGGAATGGTAGCCAGCGCTTCAATGGCAGCATGGTGCCGGCGGCCATGCCGAGCACGAATACCCACGGCATCGCCGCGGACATGCGGGATCGCCACGGCGACGCACGGTGAATGCGCGATGCTGGGGTCATCGTCCTGCGATAATGTGAGTCGAAACAACCAGCCAGAAGAATCTGGCCAGGTGACCCGAAGTGTTAGAAATCGGACGCAATGCCCTTGCGTTCCCAGTCGCCAAAGCGCGTCGGCTCCGGGCCTTCAGGTCCCTGAAACTCTTTCGCTTTCGCCGCAGTATTTGCTGCGGCTGCAGCCCGGCGCTCTTCCGCCTCGGCCAGAGCGCGCTGTGCGGCTGGCGTCAAAACTTTCTTCAGTGCCGGCTCAGGCTCCGGCAAAGGCGTTGCGGACTCGGAAGGAATGTCGTTCATCTCAAATTTCCTGCTGAACCGGCAAGGGCGGCACGCGTTATACAAACAATGTCGAACAGTTGCCGTTCGACTGTGAACATATAAGGGCGATTCTTACATTTGGCATATTCGCATGCGACAGAATCGCTCCCACCCAGTGGTCGCAGGCTGAGCCTGCCCGTGCCATTGCCCGCCCTCCGTCGTGATGTTTTCGTATGCCGCAAGTAAGATACGCACCGCCAACCGAGGTCCCCGGCCTCGCCGCGCGACGGATTGCAGCGGACATTCTCGACGGCGTGTTGCATAAGCATCGAACCCTCGACGACCAGCTCGAAGGCGCAGCAGCCCATCCCGGCTTGAAAACGCTGTCCGACCGCGACCGCGCGCTGATGCGCCGCCTGGTTGCGACGATCCTGCGCAGGCTCGGTACGCTCGGGCATATTCTCTCCCGTCTGCTCGACCGCGGTGTCCCCACCGATGCCCCGCGTGCGCAAAGTGCGCTCTTGATTGGTGCTGCACAGATCCTCTGGATGGACGTGCCGGATCACGCCGCCGTCGACCTCTCGGTCCGCATGGTGCAGTCCGACCGCCGCGCGGCGAAATATGCCGGGCTGGTCAATGCCGTGTTGCGACGCTGCGCCCGTGAAGGCCAGCCGCTGATCGACGAAGTGGCCGCCCAGACTCTCGACATCCCGCCCTGGCTGATGGCGCGGTGGACGGCGCATTACGGCGAGACAGCCGCGAAGGAAATGGCCGTGGCGCTGAGCCACGAGCCGTGTCTCGACCTCACCGTGAAATCCGAAGCCGATGCCTGGGCCACGCGCCTGCACGGCGAAGTGCTTCCAACCGGTTCCGTCCGAACCTTGCTGCAGGGCTCGGTGACCATGCTGCCCGGCTTCGATGACGGCCAGTGGTGGGTGCAGGACGCCGCGGCGGCACTGCCCGCACGACTATTCGGCGACCTCAAGGGCAAACGCATCGTCGATCTCTGCGCCGCGCCCGGCGGCAAGACTGCGCAATTGGTCCAGGGCGGCGCGCAGGTCACTGCGATCGACCGCTCGTCGAACCGGGTGGCGCGGCTGCGCGAAAATCTCGCGCGGCTATCGCTGGAGGCCGAAACCGTCGTCGTCGATGGCACCGAATATCCCGGCGAGGGTTTTGACGGCGTGTTGCTGGACGCGCCCTGCTCTTCCACCGGCACCATCCGGCGGCACCCCGACGTCGCCTGGCTGAAGCAGGACTCCGACATCGTCATGCTGACCGCACTGCAGCGGCGCTTGCTGCAGAAGGCCGCTTCTATCCTGAAGCCCGGCGGAACCCTGGTCTATTGCACCTGTTCGCTGGAGCCCGAAGAAGGCGAACAGGCCATCGCCGACCTGCTGGCCAAGGACTCCAGCATGCGCCGCGCCCCGGCCGACGCCAGTGAAGTGGCCGGCCTTGCCGAGATCGTCACCCCCGATGGCGACCTGCGCACTTTGCCGAGCCATCTGCCCCATGCCGACCCCCGGCTCGGCGGGCTCGACGGCTTCTATGCGGCGCGACTCATTAAATCCTGATATTCACAGGGTAATCTCCCGATTCGCGAGGCTTCCACAGGAGGCTTCCTTGTACTGTGTGCGGATCGCGTTTCCGGCTAAAAGGATTCGCAACAACCTTTCTCTTCCAGTTCAAGGCGCGCGTGGTCGCACATCGCAGACGTATCTCGGGGCTGATCCTCGGCCGCTTCGCGCGGAGCGCGATGTCGCGCGCGTCTGGCGGATCGGCAGCGCTGGCCCGGCTCTGGCCCGGCCGCACCGATCGCCTGATCATTGCTCCGCATGATCTGCGCACCACCGACGCCACCCGCGCCGCCGAGATCTATGCCGGGCGCTTCGTCTTCGCCGGGAAGATCGTCACCTGTCACGGCCGCTCGATCTTCGATCTGGAGCCGCCATCGGAAGACTGGGAAGTTTCGCTGCTCGGCTTCGGCTGGCTGAGGCATCTGCGCGCTGCCGACACCGCCATTACCCGCGCCAATGCCCGCTCGCTGATCGACGACTGGATGTCGAATCCATCGCGCAAGCGCCCTGTCGGCCGCCGCGCCGACGTCATCGCGCGCCGCGTGATCTCCCTGCTGTCGCAGGCGCCGCTGGTGCTCGGCGATACCGACGGAAAATTCTATCGCCGCTATCTGCGCTCACTCAGCCGCGAGATTCGCTCGCTGCGCTACGCGCTGTCCCATGCACCAGATGGCGTGCCAAAGCTGCAGGTGCTCATTGCCCTGTGCTACGCATCGCTCTGCCTCGCCAACCAGGCGCGCCACATCCGCACTGCGACCCGCAAACTTTCCGACGAATTGCAACGCCAGATCCTCCCCGATGGCGGACATATCTCGCGCAATCCCGGCGCGCTGATCGAATTGCTGATTGATCTGCTGCCACTGCGACAGACTTTCGCCGCCCGCAATATCGCGCCGCCCCCGGCATTGCTGAATGCCATCGATCGCATGATGCCCATGCTGCGGTTCTTCCGCCACGGCGACGGCTCTTTCGCGCTGTTCAACGGCATGAGCAATGCGCCATCGCATCTGCTGGCGACGCTGCTGGCCTATGACGACACCCACGGCGTGCCGATGGCGCATATGCCGCATACCGGCTTCCAGCGCCTCGAAGCCGGCCAGATGACCGTGATCATCGATACCGGCCCGCCGCCACCGCCGAATGTCAGTCATGACGCGCATGCGGGCACGCTGTCTTTCGAGCTTTCCTCAGGTCCAAGCCGCATCGTCATCAATTGCGGCATGCCGTCGACCGGGCGCGACAACTGGCGCGCTTTTGCGCGCGGAACGCCAGCGCATTCGACGATGACCTATCACAACACCTCATCGTCCCAGTTCGTCGAACGCAGCGCGATGAAGAAATTTCTGCAAGGCGCGCCGATCGTCAACGGCCCGCATGTGGTGGAGAGCTATCGCGAGATCACCTCCAACGGCACCATCCTGACCACCGCGCATGACGGCTACCATTCGCGCTTCGGGGTGACCCATCGGCGCGTGCTGATGATCTCCGAGGACGGCTCAAAACTCGAGGGTGAGGACATCGTGGCGGCCGCACCCGGTGCGCGACTCAAGGGCAGCAATACCGACTACGCCTTGCGCTTCCACCTGCACCCTTCAGTGAAGGCCAGCCGGCTCAGCGACGCCCGTGGCGTCATGCTGGTATTGCCGAACCGCGACGTCTGGACCTTCGAGGCGCTGGACGACAAGGTCGAGCTGGAGGACAGCGTATTCCTGGCCGGTAACGACGGACCGCGCCGGACTGCCCAGATCGTGATCCACCAGAACGCCCAGCAGACCTCCAGCATCCGCTGGAGTTTTGCCCGCTCGGCCTCCTCGCCGTCGCAGACCACGGCCCGCCGCAATGCCCGCCGCGAGCCGGAATTGCCGTTGTAAATCAGGCCTTCACGACGAAATTGCTGGCATGCAAGCCCTTGCGGTTTCTTGCATCGCGAAACCATGCTACGCGGCGTCCTTCTCCCAAGGGATACGCATCATGACCGACCATCCGCGCAAGGTTACCCGCGCTCTATTGTCCGTTTCCGATAAGTCCGGGCTGATCGAATTTGCGCGGGCGCTGTCCGCCCACGGCATCGACCTCGTCTCCACCGGCGGTACCGCCAAAGCGATCGCTGCGGCGGGCCTGAAGGTCTCCGACGTGTCCGATCTCACCGGCTTCCCGGAAATGATGGATGGCCGGGTCAAGACGCTGCATCCGAAGGTTCATGGCGGGCTGCTTGCGATCCGCGACAATGCCGAACACGCCAAGGCGATGAAGGATCACGGAATCTCGCAGATCGATCTGCTCGTCGTGAACCTCTACCCGTTCGAGGAGACCGTCGCGAAGAACGCCTCCTATGAGGACTGCATCGAGAATATCGATATCGGCGGTCCGGCAATGATCCGCGCGGCCTCCAAGAACCACGATGACGTCACTGTCGTCGTCGAACCCTCCGACTATCAGTCGGTGCTCGACGAACTCGCGACCAACAAGGGCGCAACCACGCTGACGCTGCGCCGCCGCCTCGCCGCCAAGGCCTATGCGCGCACCGCCGCCTATGACGCTGCGATCTCGAACTGGTTCGCGGATCAGTTGAAGATCACCGCGCCGGATTTCCGTGCTGTCGGCGGCAAGCTCGTCGAAGCGCTGCGTTATGGCGAGAACCCGCACCAGACTGCAGCGTTCTATCGCACGCCCGAACTGCGTCCCGGCGTGTCTTCGGCGCGGCAGGTACAGGGCAAGCAACTATCCTACAACAATATCAACGATACTGATGCGGCCTATGAATGCATCGCCGAGTTCGACCCGAAGCGCACCGCGGCCTGCGTTATCGTCAAGCACGCCAACCCCTGCGGCGTCGCCGAAGGCAGCAGTCTGGTAGAGGCCTATCGCAAGGCACTGGCTTGCGATTCCACCTCCGCATTCGGCGGCATCGTTGCGCTGAACAGGACGCTCGATGCGGACACCGCGCGCGTGATCACCGAGATCTTCACCGAGGTCATCGTGGCGCCTGATGCCACCGAGGAAGCCATCGCCATCGTCGCCGCCAAGAAGACCTTGCGCCTGCTGCTGGCCGGCGCGCTGCCGGATCCGCGCGCGCCGGGCTTTACTGCCAAGACCGTGGCTGGCGGCATGCTGATCCAGAGCCGCGATAATGCTGTTGTCGACGACATGGTGCTGAAGGCCGTGACCAAGCGTCAGCCGACCGATGCCGAATTGCGCGATCTCAAATTCGCGTTTCGCGTCGCGAAGCACATCAAGTCGAACACCATCGTCTATGCCAAGGACCTTGCCACCGTCGGCATCGGCGCCGGCCAGATGAGCCGCATCGATTCCGCACGGATCGCAGCCCGCAAGGCGCAAGATGCGGCCGCTGAGATGAAGCTCGCACAGCCGATGACCCAGGGATCGGTGGTCGCGTCAGACGCATTCTTCCCGTTCGCGGACGGCTTGCTCGTTGCCATCGAGGCCGGAGCCACTGCGGTGATCCAGCCCGGCGGTTCGGTGCGCGACGATGAGGTGATCAAGGCGGCGGATGATGCCGGCATCGCCATGGTGTTCACCGGCGTCCGCCACTTCAAGCACTAAGCCTTCCCGGACTCAGGCCTCTCGCACGCGTGCGAGCAGGCCAAGTCCTCCGACGAAGAACAGCACCAGCACTGCCATGCCAGCCTTCTGGCTGGCGGTGACTGCGGTGACGAGGCCGATCAGCAACGGCCCGATGAAGGACGTTACCTTCCCTGTCAGCGCGAACAGACCGAAGAACTGCGCGATGCGATCCTGCGGCGCCAGCCGGATCAACAGCGTGCGCGATGCCGCCTGCAGCGGACCGCCCGCCATGCCGATCAGGCAACCCAGCGCGAGATAGGCCTTTTCCGCAGGCGCCGCGAACAGACCGCCGCCTGGCACCGGCGGCGTGACCTTGATGAAGAAGATGGTCTCGCGATCTATCAGCAAAATCGCGATGATCGAGGTCAGCAGCAGCAGGATGCTGCCGGTGATCACGCGCTTTGGTCCGAACGCGTCGTCGAGTTTTCCGCCGATGAAGGCGCCGAACGTTCCGGCAATGGCCAGGATGATGCCGAACGTGCCGATCTGAATCGTATTCCAGCCGAATGTGCCGGCCGCATAGATGCCGCCAAAGGCGAACAGCGATACCAGCCCGTCGGTATAGATCATGTTGGCAATCAGGAACGCCATCATCGAACGATGTTTCGGCAGTTCCGCGAGCGTGTGCTTCAGATCGGAGAGACCCTCCCGCACGGCGCTCTGCGCAGAGACCTTCGCGGGAAAGTCGGGTGTCAGCAGAAACATCGGCAGCACGAAGACAACGAACCACAATCCCGACAGCGGTGCCGAAATACGATCGCCCTCGAAGGTCGCGGGATCGAGACCGAGGATCGGGACCAGGCCGAACAGCGTGCGCCCCGTGGTGGGGTTCGCGGCCATGAAGCCGAGCACGATGATGAGGCTGAGAATACCGCCGACATAACCCAGCGCCCAGCCGGAGCCGGACAGGCGACCGATTTTGTCCGGCGGCACCAGCGTCGGCATCATCGCATTGTTGAAGACGGTCGCGAATTCCACCCCGATGGTCGCGAAGCCATAGGCGATCAGCAACGGCAGGATGATGGCGGGATCGCCGGGTTTGCCGATCCACATGATGCAGGCGCCGACTACGAAGATCGCGCCGAAGCTTGCGATCCACGGCTTGCGGCGGCCGCTCGCATCCGCAATCGCGCCGAGCATCGGCGATGCCAGCGCGATGATCAGCCCGGCGGCGGCAGTCGCGAAGCCCCACAGGGATTGCCCGGTTGCGGCGTCGGACGCCACGCGCGTGGCGAAATAAGGCGCGAAGACAAAGGTTGTGATGAGACTGAAGTAAGGCTGCGCCGCCCAGTCGAAAAACATCCAGCTGATCACCGCAGAGCGCGGCGGATAGGTCTTGGGCGCGGCTATCACAGAGGCTGATGAAGCGGCGGCGACCGCCATGAGTGGGTACCCCCGCGAATCACAGAGTGTTGTCTCGTACGTTTCACAAGCCATATAGCATTCGAGACGGCGATGCGATCATGTCCGCTGTCAGCCGGAGTGATCGATGATACCGTTTGCTTTCCTGCGTTGTGCGTGCATCGCAGCACTCGCGTTGATACTCGTCGTCCCGGCATCGACAAACGCGCAGCAGGCGCGTGACATCTATACCCCCGCACCGCCAGGCACGCTCAGGCCCATCGTCGCCAAGCATGGCATGGTGGTCGCCCAGGAAAAGATCTCCGCCAAGGTCGGCGCGGATGTCATGGCGCGCGGAGGCAATGCGATCGATGCCGCAGTAGCCACCGGTTTTGCCATGGCCGTGACCTATCCCCGCGCCGGCAATATTGGTGGCGGCGGCTTCATGGTCATCCATACCGCCTCCGGCGAGGACATCACCATCGACTACCGCGAGACCGCACCGGCGGCGGCCACCCGTGACATGTTTCTCGGCAGCGATCGCAATCCGGATATTGCGAAATCGCGCGACTCCGCGTTGGGTATAGGCATTCCTGGCACCGTTGCGGGACTTTCGCTGGCGCTGCAGAAATATGGCTCCGGCAAGTTCACCCTGTCGGATCTGTTGCAGCCTGCGATTGCATTGGCACGGGACGGCTTCGTCGTGGCGGACGATATTGCCGACACGCTGCCCGACCTGCGGCGACGCACCGCGCGCTGGCCATCATCGGTCAAGATCTTCTCACGCGCCGATGGCACAGCGCTGCAACCAGGCGATACGCTGATCCAGAGCGATCTTGCTGCGACGCTGACGGCAATCGCAGCACAGGGGCCACGCGGATTCTACGAGGGCCCGGTGGCGCAGAGGCTGGTCGATGGCATCAACAAGGCTGGCGGCCTTTTCGCGATCGAAGACCTCAAGGACTATCAACCGGTGATCCGCCAGCCGGTGCGCGGCAGCTATCGGGGCTACGATATCGTCTCGATGCCGCTGCCGTCCTCCGGCGGCACGGTGCTGTTGGAAACACTCAACATCCTCGAAGGCTTTCCAGAGACAGCCTTGCGGCAAGGCTCGGCGCCGTCGCTGCATCTGCTGATCGAGGCGATGAAACGCGCTTATGCCGATCGCGCGCGCTATCTTGGCGACCCGGCATTCGTCAACGCACCGATTGCGATACTGACATCGAAAGACTACGGCGCCAAACAGCGCGCCTCGATCGATCTCGACAAGGCGACGCCATGGACCGATGCGCTCTCTGCGGTGCCGCCGCGTGAGGGGCAGAATACAACCCACTATTCCGTGGTCGATGCTGCCGGTAATGTTGTGAGCAATACCTATACGCTGAACTTTCCCTACGGCGTCGGCCTCGTCGCCGATGGAACGGGCGTGTTGATGAATAACGAGCTCGACGATTTCACCGCAGCACCCGGCGCCTCGAATGCCTTCGGCCTGGTCGGCTTCGAAGCCAACTTGCCGGGACCAGGCAAGCGGCCGCTGTCATCGATGTCGCCGACCATCGTGCTGAAGGACGGCAAGCCTGTTCTCGTCACCGGCTCGCCCGGCGGCAGCCGCATCATCTCGACGGTGCTGCAGGTGATCGTCAATGTGCTCGACTACAAAATGGATGTGATGTCGGCCGTCGCCGCGCCGCGCCTTCACCACCAGTGGCTGCCCGATGAAGTCCGCGTCGAGCGCGGCTTCAGCGAAGAGACTCTCAACGCATTGCGCGCGATGGGCCACAAGGTGGTCGAACCGATGGGCCAGACTTCGGCCAATTCTATTCTCGTGACGTCAGACGGCTTGCTTGGTGCTCCCGATCCGCGTACGCGTGGCGCTGAGGCGTCTGGATACTAACGCCCGAAGAAATATCCGGTACTCCCAGGGGGCGGATGAGCGCCCCCAACCAAGATCATAAACGGGGGAAGCGATCATGAGCGGCGACAGACCAACCAATCCCGGCGCCATCGAGCGCGCGGAGATCGAAGACACCAGCCTTCTGGCCTTCTATCGCGACATGAATGCGCCGGAGCGCCGCACGTTCTGGGCCTGCGCCACCGGCTGGGCGCTCGACGGCATGGACTTCATGATCTATCCGCTGGTGATCGGCACCATCATCGTGATGTGGAAGGTCGATCCCGGCACGGCCGGCCTCGCCGGCACCGTGACACTTCTTGCCTCCGCGATCGGCGGCTGGCTTGGAGGCTATGTTGCCGACCGTATCGGCCGTGTCCGCACGCTGCAGCTCACAATCCTCTGGTTCTCGTTCTTCTCGCTGATCTGCGCCTTCGTGCAGAATTTCGATCAGCTACTCGTGGCGCGTGCGCTGCTCGGCATCGGTTTCGGCGGTGAATGGGCTGCAGGCGCGGTGCTGATGGGCGAAGCGATCCGTCCGCAGTATCGCGGCCGCGCCGTGGGCTCGGTGCAATCCGGCTGGGCGATCGGCTGGGGTCTCGCCGTGCTATCGCAAGCGATCCTGTTCTCCTATCTCCCGCCGGACGTCGCATGGCGCTGGATGTTTGCCATCGGCGCGCTGCCGGCTTTGCTGGTGCTGTATCTGCGCCGCTACGTCGAGGAACCGGTCATCGCCGCGGAGACCCGCGCCAGGCAGAACGCCAGCGGCGATCGGCCCAAGCTCAGCGAAATCTTCACTGGGCCGATGCTGAAGACCACGATCCTCGCATCGCTCGCGGCGACCGGCTGTCAGGGAGGCTACTACGCCATCACCTTCTGGGTGCCGCGCTTCCTCACCACCGAGCGCAAGCTGTCGATCGTCTCATCGACCGGCTATCTCTCGGCGCTGATCGTCGGCTCCTTCATCGGCTATCTCGTTGGTGCGTGGCTCGCCGACCGCATCGGCCGCCGGAATCTGTTTCTGACCTTCTCGCTCGGCGCCATCGCCGTCATCCTGATCTATACGCAGGTCACGTTGACCAACGAAGTGCTGTGGATCCTCGGCTTCCCGCTCGGCTTCTTTGCGTCGGGTTACTTCTCCGGCATGGGCGCGTTCCTCACGGAGCTCTATCCGACGCGCCTGCGCGGATCGGGCCAGGGCTTCTGCTACAATTTCGGCCGTGGCATCGGCGCTCTGTTCCCGTTCCTGGTCGGCGCACTGTCGAACACCACCAGCCTCGGCAATGCCATCGCGATCTTCGCCGTGCTGGCTTACGGCCTGTTCTTCCTTGCAGCCTTCGCGCTGCCCGAAACCCGCGGACGTATTCTCTATGCAGACGCCTGATTCATCATCGAGCGAGCCCCGGGCTTGCCCGGGGCCGCAGCCGACCCAACGCAGCGCGACGCGGTTCACCGTGCCGCGTGGCGCTGTCGATACCCATGCCCATGTGATCGGTCTGCCGCCGGACTATCCGTTCGTCGCCGGACGCAGCTACACACCGCCGGAAGCCACGGCGGCGTCCTATCTGTCGATGCTCGAGGCCACCGGCATGACATATGGCGTGCTGACGCAAGTCAGCGTGCACGGCACCGACAACCGCCTGCTGGTGGATGCGCTCACCGCCAATCGCCAGCGGCTGCGCGGCATCGCAGTGATCGGACTGGACTGTCCCGAGAAGGAAAAGGCTGCTTTGAAGGAGGCCGGCGTCGTTGGCCTTCGCCTCAACGTGCTCTATGGCGGCGGGATGGGTTTCGCGCAGCTTGAGGACTACGCTTCGCTCTGCCGCGAGATGGGCTGGCATCTGCAGTTTCTGATCGATGCCAAGGACATTCCGGCTCTCGTCTCGCGCTTTGCAAAACTCCCGGTGCCGTTCCTTGTCGATCACATGGGGCATTTCCCGACATCGCGCGGCGTCAACGATCCGGGCTTCGATGCTCTGGTCGGACTCGTGCGCGATGGCGCATGGGTGCGCCTGTCAGGCGCCTATCGCACCAGCGTTCAGGGCGGGCCGCCCTATAGCGATACAATTCCGTTCGCGCAGAAGCTTGTCGCCGCCAATCCCGACCGTTGCGTCTGGGGCTCCGACTGGCCGCATGTGGCGAACTGGGACGTGATGATGGGCGTGAGCGAGTTGCTTGACCTGCTCGCAGAGTGGGTGCCGGACGAGGCGGTGCGTAACCGCATCCTCACGGACAACCCACAGAAGGTGTTCGGCTTCCCGGCGGTCTAGCGTCCCACCGAATACGGTCCGCCCTTCTCCAGCGCACGCTGGTAGGCGGGCCGCGCGTGGATCTTCGCCAGCCAGGCCATCGCCTTCGGATGGCCATGCTCCAGCCCGGCGCGCGCCGAGGCGGCTTCGAGCGGGAAGCTCATCTGGATGTCGGCCGCGGTGAACTCGTCGCCGGCAAACCATTCGCTCTTTGATAGCTCGCCTTCCCAGAACGCCATGTGCTGCTTCAACTGCGGATCGACCAGTGTGTTCAGCGCCTTCGCCGAGATCGCATTGACCAGGGGGCGCATCAGCAACGGCGCGCGCTTCGGCAGCATCAGGAAGATCAACTTCAACAGCAACGGCGGCATCGCCGATCCTTCGGCATAATGCAGCCAGTAGGTGAAGCGCAGACGCTCCGGCGTGTTGGGCGGCGGGATCAACCGCCCTTCGCCGTAAGTGTTGACGAGATAATCGACGATCGCACCGGACTCGGCGACCGTGTTGCCGTTGTCGGTGATGACCGGCGATTTGCCGAGCGGATGGATCGCCCGCAGCGCCGGCGGAGCTAGCATGTTGGGCTGCCGGTTGTATCTGATGATCTCACAGGGAACGCCGAGCTCTTCGAGCAGCCACAGCACGCGCTGCGAGCGTGAATTGTTGAGGTGATGGACAGTCAGCATGGCGATCCTTCTGGGCGGCGACCCGGCGAACAGCGGAATATCACCCGGATGATATTGACATGAAAATCACCCGGGTATAAATCGTGCGGTATCTTCTGTATTGCCCCGCAGCTTTTACGTCGCAGGTTTCACAATGAACACAGCACCTTACAACTCCTTTAGTGCATTCGCCGGTGACCGGCTGCTGGCAGCCGGGCCATTGGCCGAGGTCGCCATCGCCGTCAAAATCGCATCCGCTGGCCAGATCGCCGACCCAATCACTATCTTCGACGATTCGACCGGGCGATCTATCGATCTCGATCTGCGCGGCAGCCACCGCGACATCGTCGCCCGATTGCCCCAACCGCCAGCGGCGCCCGCGGAAGCCGCGGCGGAGCCCCGCGGCCGGGGCCGCCCGAAGCTCGGCGTCGTCGCCCGCGAAGTCACCTTGCTGCCCCGGCATTGGGAATGGCTCGGCGCCCAACCGGGCGGTGCGTCGGTCGCGTTACGAAAACTGGTCGAGGCGGCGCGCCGCGCCCATGGCGACCGCGACCGGCTACGCGCCGCGCGTGACGCCGCTTATCACTTCATGTCGACGATGGCAGGCAATCGGCCCGGCTTCGAGGAAGCATCGCGCGCGCTGTTCGCCGACGACCGGCGGCGCTTTGTCGACCTGATCGCCGCATGGCCCGCCGACATCCGCGACCACATCGTCAAGCTTGCCTTCAGCGATCGCGCCGAACCAACCTCCGCGTGATCGGCCGCTCCACCAATACATAGGAAATACCCCGTGTCCGACACCCCTCCCCTCGGGAAGACCTTTCTCGCCTTCCTCGCACCGATGATGCTGAGCAATATTCTGCAGTCGCTGTTCGGCACCATCAACAGTATCTATGTCGGCCAGATGATCGGCACCGATGCGCTCGCCGCAGCGTCGGTGTTCTTCCCGACGATGTTCCTCTTTGTTTCGTTCGTTGTCGGGCTGGGAGCGGGCGCATCGGTGCTCATCGGCCAGGCCTGGGGCGCGGGCGAACGCCACAAGGTGAAGGCCGTCGCCGGCACGACCCTCGCCGTTGCCATTTTGCTTGCCGTGATCATCGCCGTGTTCGGCGGATTGTTCAGCCGACAGTTGATGATCGCACTTGCGACGCCGCCGGATGTTCTCGATGCGGCCACCGCCTATGCCCGCATCATGATGCTGGCGATGCCGGCGACCTTCATTTTCATTCTGATGACATCGATGATGCGCGGCGTCGGCGACACCGTGACGCCGCTATGGGCGTTGGCACTGTCCACCGTCATCGGTCTCACCGTCACGCCGGCATTGATCCAGGGCTGGTTCGGCCTGCCGCGGCTTGGCGTCGCCAGCGCCGCCTGCGCCTCGGCGGTGTCGGGCGCATTCACGCTGGTCTGGCTTGCCGTGTATCTGCGCCGCAAACATCACGCGCTCGCGCCGGACGCAGAATTCCTGCGCAGCATCCGGCTGGACGGCGCGCTGCTGCGCAAGGTGTTGCGGATCGGCATTCCCTCGGCAGCCGGCATGGCCGTGATGTCGATGGCCGAACTGGTACTGCTCGGCCTCGTCAACGGCTTCGGCTCCAACGCTACAGCGGCCTATGGCGCGGTCAATCAGGTTTTGAGTTATGTGCAGTTTCCCGCCATCTCCATATCGATCACGGTCTCGATCTTCGGCGCACAGGCTATCGGCCGCGGCCATACCGACCGGCTCGGCGCCATCGTGCGCACGGGATTGCTGATGAACCTCGTCCTGACCGGCGGGCTGGTGGCGATCGCCTATCTGTTCTCCCGCAGCCTCATGAATCTGTTCATCGTCGATCCTGTCGTACTCGAACTCGCGCAGCGATCGCTTCACATCGTGCTGTGGAGTTCGGTGCTCTTCGGCATGGCCACCTCATTCTCCGGAATGATGCGCGCCAGCGGAACGGTGTTCGCGCCACTGGCGCTGCTGGTGTTCGCTATCGTCGCCATTGAGGTACCCTCGGCCATCGTCCTCAGCCGCACCATCGGCCTCGATGGCGTCTGGGCCGCCTACCCCATCACCTTCTGCGCCATGTTCATTCTGCAGATGAGCTATTACATGCTGGTGTGGCGCAAGCGGACCATACACCGCCTGATCTGACGCGTCCTTGCGCCAGAGTATTATGATCATCATAAAAGCGGTGGACGCAGCGCACGCGCTGCGTCACAATGCCCTATAAAAAATCCGGGAGGCCATCGTGACCAAGACATCGCCGCAATTCCTGTTCGATTTCGGCAGCCCTAACGCCTATCTCAGCCATCTGGCGATCCCGGCGATCGAGGCTCGCACCGGCGTTAAGTTCGAATATGTCCCCGTACTGCTGGGCGGCATCTTCAAGGCCACCAACAATCGCTCCCCGGCCGAGACCTATGCCGGCGTCAAGAACAAACGTGAATTTCATCAGCTCGAGACCGAGCGGTTCGTGAAACGGTTTGGCGTCAAGCCTTACACCATGAACCCGTTCTTCCCAGTCAACACGCTGAATCTGATGCGCGTCGCCATCGCGGCACAGCTTGAGGGCGTGTTCGAGAAATATGTCGAGGCGGCATTCCATCATATGTGGGGTGAGCCAAAGAAGATGGATGACCCCGAAGTGGCCATCAAGGCGCTCACCGACTCCGGTCTCGATGGCGCAAAACTGTTCGCGCGCGGGCAAGAACCGGAGGTGAAGGCGGTGCTGGTCGCCAACACGCAGGCCGCCGTCGAGCGCGGCGCATTCGGCTCACCAACATTCTTCGTCGGCGATGACATGTTCTTCGGCAAGGAACAGCTGCGCGAGGTCGAGGAACTGATCACCGGCGCCGACAAATAACGGAGGGCACCATGCAGAAGCGCAACGCGACTGTCGCAGTCATCGGCGCCGGCGACTATATCGGCGCAGAGATCGCCAAGAAATTCGCCGCCGAAGGTTTCACCGTGTTTGCCGGCCGCCGTAACGGCGACAAGCTGGCGCCTTTGGTGGCAGAGATCGAGGCCACAGGCGGCAGCATCGTGGCGCGCTCGCTCGATGCCCGCAAAGAAGACGAGATCGCCGCCTTTCTCAATGACGCCGATACGCATGCGTCACTGGAGGTCTGCATCTTCAATGTCGGCGCCAATGTGAACTTCCCTATCCTGGAGACAACGGAGCGGGTGTTTCGCAAAGTGTGGGAGATGGCCTGCTATTCCGGATTTCTGGCCGGACGCGAAGCGGCCCGACTGATGATGCCGCGGGGGCAGGGCAACATTTTTTTCACCGGTGCGACCGCGAGCTTGCGCGGCGGCAGTGGCTTTGCCGCCTTTGCCTCCGCCAAATTCGGATTGCGCGCCGTGGCGCAGGCCATGGCCCGCGAACTCGGACCGAAGAACATCCATGTCGCCCATCTGATCATCGATTCCGGCGTCGATACGGCTTGGGTGCGCGAGCGCCGCGAGCAGCTCTGGGGCAAGGAGGCGCTCGATAATCCCGATTTGTTGATGCCGCCGGCGTCAGTCGCCGCGTCATACTGGCAGCTGTATCAGCAGCCGCGCAGCGCCTGGACATTCGAGCTGGAAATTCGGCCGTTCGGGGAGAAGTGGTAGTCCGCTTGCACCCCCAGCGATCATTGCGAGGTCAAGGAAAGATGACCTGCCAAGCTTTCCCCTAAGCCCTTGCGACGAAGCAAACCAGCCCTGCATCGACAAGGAACTGGATTGCTTCGCTTCGCTCGCCGTGACGGGCTACTGTTCGACAGCTTCACGTTCCAATTCAACATGGACTCATCCCAATGCGTATTCTCGTAGTCGGCGCCGGCGCTATCGGCGGCTATTTCGGCGGCAGGCTGTTGCAGGCCGGCAATGACATCACCTTCCTCGTGCGCCCGAAGCGCGCCGGTGAACTGGCCAGTGCCGGCCTTGTCATCAAGAGCCCCCATGGCGACGTCACGCTGAAGAATCCACCGACGGTGCAGGCCGACAAGATCACCGACAAGTTCGACGTGGTGCTGCTGAGCTGCAAGGCTTTCGATCTCGATGACGCCATTGCTTCTTTCGCGCCCGCCGTCGGGCCGAACACGGCGATCATTCCGCTGCTGAACGGCATGAAACATCTCGACGTGCTGGAGAAGAAATTTGGTGCGGAGAACGTGATGGGCGGCCAGTGCCAGATCGCAGCGACGCTCAACGAGGCACGCGAAGTGGTGCAGATGGCGCCGATGCAGTTGCTGAGCTTCGGCGAACGCAAGGGCGGTAGTTCGGATCGCGCGAAGGCGATCGCGGCGATCATGGCGACCGGCAACTTTGGAGGCACAGCCTCCGAGAACATCATGCAGGATATGTGGGAGAAGTGGGTGTTCCTGGCGACGATTGCCGGCTCCACCAGCGCGATGCGCGGCGCTGTCGGCGACATCGTCGCGGCACCCGGCGGCCGCGACTTCATCCTCGGCGTGCGCGATGAGATGAGCGCCGTCGCCAGGGCCAACGGCTTCGCACCGCGAGCAGCGTTCCTGGAACGCACCGAGGGCATGCTGACCGCTGAAGGCTCGAAGATGACCGCCTCGATGTATCGCGACATCCTCAACAAGGCGCAGATCGAGGCCGACCAGATCGTCGGAGATGTCATCGCCCGCGCCGATGCCGCCAAGGTCGCCGTGCCGCGGCTGCGGATGATCTATACGCACCTCAAGACGTATGAGCATCAGCGCGTAGCATAAACATCAGCACGTAGCCCGGATCGAGCCAATCGCCATCCGGGCTACCGACTTCTCCTCACAAATGCGCTAGGTAATGCGCCAGCGCAGTGATCTCTTCTTCACTTAGCGAATAGGCAACCTCGGCCATCGCAGCCATACCGCCACCGGCGCGGACGCCGGACTTGTAGTCGCGCAGCGCCTTGACGAGATAGTCCTCGCGCTGCCCGGCGATGCGTGACACCGCTTTGGTGCCGCCATAGCTCTCCGTGTGACACGATGCACAGCGCCGACCGGCGGCGGCCTGCGCACCCTTGGCCGACAGATCCGGATTATCATCGGGCTTCTTGCCCTCCGGCGGTTTCAGCGAGGCAAAATAGGCCCCGAGATTGCGGATGTCGTTGTTGTCGATCTGCTCCAAGATCGGCTGCATCTGTTCGTTCTTGCGCGTGCCCGAGCGGAAGAACACCAGCTGCCACTGGATAAACAGATCCGGTTGTGCGGCGAGCGACGGGATGTTTTCCATTTGCGAGATACCGTTCTCGCCGTGACAGCCGCTGCAGAGCTCGGCCTTCTCCTTGCCGGCGGCGATATCGGCAGCTTCAACCGGACAGGGCCCGGACCCAAGAACAAAAAAGACAAGAACAGCCGCGATTGCAGAACGACGCATGAGCCACATTCCCATTCCAGAATAAATGAGGCTGGAGCTGCGGATGACGCAACTCCAGCCTCATGCAATTCGCGACTTACTTCGCGTAGCTAATGCGATAGATCGCGCCTGCCCAATCATCGGCAATCAGTAATGATCCGTCCTTGGCGAGAACGATATCGGCAGGACGGCCGAGATAACCCTGGTCACCCTCGATCCAGCCGGAGGCGAAGATCTCCTGCTTGGCGTTCTTGCCATCCGGCCCGGCGATCACGCGCTTGATGCGCGCGCCCTGATACTTGTGCCGGTTCCACGAGCCATGCTCGGCAATGAAGATGTTGTTCTTGTATTCGGCAGGAAACATGCTGCCGGTGTAGAACTTCATCCCCAGGGGCGCGACATGGGCGCCGAGATTCAACACCGGCGGCGTGAATTCCGAGCACTTGTGCCCCATGGCAAATTTCGGATCCGGCATGTTGCCTTGATGGCAATGCGGATAGCCGAAATGCTCGCCGAGCTTCGAGATCATGTTGAGCTTGTCGCTCGGCATATCGTCGCTGATCCAGTCGCGTGCATTTTCGGTGAACCAGTATTTGCCGGTGCGAGGATCGACGTCGCCGCCCACCGAGTTGCGAACGCCGAGCGCTACGATTTCGGCATTGCCGGTCTTGGGATCGACACGGCGGATCTGCGAGAGGCTGGTCGGCGGAATCCCGATGTTGAAAGGAGGTCCGAACGGCACGTAGAACCACCCGTCTTTATCAGGCGCGAGATACTTCCAGCCATGTGCCGCGAATGACGGCATGTCGTCATAGACCACCTTGCCGTCACCAAGCTTGTCGAGATTTGCCTCGGCATTCTCGTATTTGATCAGCTTGTTGATATCGATCACATAGAGCGCGCCATCCTGGAAGGCGATGCCCGTCGGCATCTTCATGCCCTTGATGACGGTTTTGACCTCTTTCTTGCCGCCCTTGTCGGTAATCGCATAGACGTTGCCGAGGCCGAACGAGCCGACAAAGAGTGTGCCCTTGTCACCCCAGGCCATCTGCCGCGCGGCCAGCACGCCGGATGCATAGACCTCGATCTTGAACCCGGGAGGCAGCTTGATCTTCTTCATCATCGCTGCGAGTTCGGCATCGGACGCACCGGTCGGCGGACCCGACGGCGGTGCAAGGCCCTTTTGCGCTTCGGTCTCATCGCCGAGGAACCAATCGTCCGGCGGATTGGTCCAGAACTCCTTGGTATCGGATTTGTAGCTCTTGAGCTTCTGCTGTGCGCTGGCTTGATTGAGCGAGGCCATACCGATCGCCGTGGCGAGGATGGCGGCGCACGCAACAGCGGATCGACCAGTCATCGATTTCATCGCGTCACTCCCTGTGCAGCTCATTGCGGCTGCTATGTCTTATTGAACGTTCGGGACGAACTTATTGGTCTGTGATTTTCTCAGACAGTGAGATGCTAGCACAAATGGCGCAGGTGCAAAGCGCAACCAAACGTTCGCGCAAATGAAAGACATCGCCATGACGACGACATCCTGAAGAGCTATTTTGAAAGTTGGTTCCAGTGGCCTGATGCAGTCGGCGCATCGCACCGCATTATGATGCTATCACTGCTAAACTTTTTAGAGGCTGCCCTTGCTGAGATAGCGCCAGGCCACAGCCAATATGATCAACCCAATAAAGATCAGTGCTGCCGGCAGCTTCTTCTTTTCGCGCGGGGGCGGCGGCGTGTTGGGCTTGATCCGGCGGAAAGGCGTGACGTTGCTATTGTGGTCGTCGGGCATTGGTCTTGATCTCGAAGCCGTCTTGATGATGGGCGCGGTGCCGGTGCCGCCCATGCGGGAATAATAGCTGCGGTAGACAGTCTGGATGGTGGCTTCGGCCGCGGCCGGCTCGGATTGCTTGCCACGTGCGAGCAGCGCGAGATAGCCGGCATAGAATGTCTGGGCTTCCTGCGGCAGCGCGTCGAGGCTTTTCAGCTTCGCCATCATCAGCCAGGTCGCAAAATCCGCCCGCGCCTCATCATTGGCGCGCTTGGCAATTTCCAGGTTGGAATCCGTGGTCGACGGCATCGTCAGTCTCGTACCCGCTTCGCCCGTGGATTGTCTGCCCAACGCCCGATGATTTCAAGCGACGCGGGGCGGATCTGTGTGGCTGCGGATCACAAACAACGAGGCCGCCTTGCGGCGGCCTGCGGTCGATAAAATCAATGCCAAAAATGCCAGGAAAGTTCTGGAGCGGGCGAAGGGATTCGAACCCTCGACCCCGACCTTGGCAAGGTCGTGCTCTACCACTGAGCTACACCCGCATCCGAGAAGACAGGCGGCGATTGCTCGCCGCCGACGCGCAGACCTATGCCAAATGCCGGTGGCGAATGCAACAGGTAGACTGCATCTTGGATCAGGCCGACTAAATCGGGATTTATGGCCGTTTGAGCCCGATTTTGCCCGGAAAACCCGTCAAAATCGCCAAATGTCGCCTTCAGGCTCGAATCGGTGCCTGCCAAGCTTATTTGGCCGGATTGCAAATTACTGTCACGAACGCCATTTAATCGCTCAGGCCATGCTAAAAGCGGCCAAATTTTCAGACATCGAGCGAGGTTCACGTGACCATTATTGATCAGGGCGGCGCACAGGCGCCGCAGGCAGGTTCGACGCCGCAGGCAGCAACCGCTCTCATCAAGGACACGACCACCCGCACCTTCGTGCAGGATGTGATTGAGGAGTCCAAGCGTCAGCCGGTCCTCATCGATTTCTGGGCGCCGTGGTGCGGCCCATGCCGCCAGCTCACCCCCTTGATCGAGAAGGCAGTGACCGCCGCCAAGGGCAAGGTCAAGCTGGTCAAGATGAATATCGACGAGAATCCGGAGATTCCCGGCCAGATGGGCATCCAGTCGATCCCGGCCGTCATCGCCTTCGTCAACGGCCAGCCGGCTGACGGCTTCATGGGTGCGGTTCCGGAGAGCCAGGTCAACGCGTTCATCGACAAGCTGACGGCCGGCATGCCCGGCGCCGAGCCGACGGCTGCCGAATTGCTGCAGGAAGCCGAAGCCGTTCTTGCAGAAGGCGATCCGGCCACCGCCGCTTCGATCTATGGCGAGGTGATTGCCGCCGATGCCGGCAATATCGCGGCCATTGCCGGCCTTGCCCGCTGTTACGTCGAGACCGGCGCCATCGAACAGGCCAAGCAAACCCTTGAGCTCGTCCCCGCCGCCAAGCGTGAGGACGCCGCAGTCAAGGCGGTCCAGGCCAAGATCGATCTGGTCGAACAGGCCAGTGCGCTCGGTCCGGTCACCGAACTTGAACAGAAGGTCGCCGCGAATCCGCTCGACCATCAGGCCCGCTTCGACCTTGCGATCGCGCTCAATGGCGCCAACCAGCGCAGCGAGGCCACGGGTCATCTGCTCGAAATCGTCAAGCGCGACCGCAAATGGGACGACGACGGCGCCCGCAAGCAATTGATCCAGTTCTTCGACGCCTGGGGACCGACGGATGAGGCCACCGTTGACGGTCGCAGGCGGTTATCGACTATCCTGTTCTCGTAATTCTTTTCGCGTGACGAATCGGAACCGGACATGCCCATCAATATCGACTATCGCGGGCCTGCCGAACTTCCCGAGGTGATCCCGGTGTTTCCACTGCCGGGCGCGCTGCTCCTGCCGCGCGGCCAGATGCCGCTGAACATTTTCGAACAGCGCTATCTGGCGATGATCGACGATTCGCTTCGCGACGGGCATCGGCTGATCGGCATGATCCAGCCCGATGCGGCGCATTCGGCGGATGAGGCCAGGCCGGCACTGTTCAAGGTCGGCTGTGTCGGGCGCATCACCCAACTCGCCGAATCCGGTGACGGGCGCTACATCCTGGAGCTGACCGGTGTTTCCCGTTTCGAGGTGGTGGAGGAACTCTCGGTGCTGACCGCATACCGGCAGTGCAAGGTCGACTACTTCCCCTTCATCGACGATTTCACCGCACGCAAGGGCGAAGACGACGTCGATCGGGCCGCGCTGCTCGCGGTACTCACCGACTTCCTCAAGGCCAACAACCTGAAAGTGGATTGGGAAGGCATCGACAAGGCGCCTAACGAGGCATTGGTGAACGCGCTGGCGATGATGTCGCCCTATGGTCCCCCTGAGAAGCAGGCGATGCTGGAAGCGCCTGACCTCAAGACCCGTGCTGAGATCCTGATCGCCGTCACCGAAATGGATCTGGCCAAGAAGCGCACCAGCGGCGACCCGCCGCTGCAGTAATTCTGACAATCAGCTATGATCAACGACCGCATGACCGGAGCGCACCTATGACCACACCATCGATCGAGCGCGCAGAGGGCACCGTCGACGCCAAACTGCTTGAGATTCTGGTGTGCCCGCTAACCAAAGGGCAGCTCGAATTCGATGCCGTCCGGCAGGAGCTGATCTCGCGCCAGGCCAAGCTCGCATATCCGATCCGCGACGGCATCCCGATCATGCTGCCGGAAGAAGCGCGGAAGATCGACTGAATTTCTGATGTGGCGGCTCATGCTGGCGCAAATCTCAGGGCGACGATGCCCGCGACGATGAGGGCGACCCCGCCGCCGCGCAGCAGATTCATCGACTCGCCAAACAGCACGCTTCCGAACAGGACCGTCCCGGCTGCACCGATCCCGACCCATACCGCGTAGGCGGATCCCACCGGCAAAACCTCCAGAACCCGGCCGAGCAGGTAGACGAACGTGGCGAGGAAAATCAGCGACAGGATGGTCCAGCCCGGTCGGGTGTAGCCCGTGGCATATTTCATCGAGATCGCCCACCCCACGTCCAGAAGCCCGGCCACGATCAGTAGCAGCCATGCGACACCCTGGCTCATGGCTGCCTCATGCTGCGATCTTGAGAAGATGTGCGTCGCGCTCAGCAAGGAATGCACGCAACCGATCAGCGTAGTCTGCCGTGACGGCGTTCGCCACGCTCGGACGGTCGCGTAACGCTGCGCGCCATGCCCGAACCTTGGGTGTTTGGGCGAAGACTTCCGTGTCAGCGATGGTATCGAACACATCGAAGTAGCGGAAGATCGGCGCGTAAACCGCATCGACCATACTGAAGTGCTGCCCCGCGAAAAACGGCGCTGCGGTTAGCACGTTCTCGATGCGACCGAATTTTCCGGCCAACATCTTCCGCTTCGCTTCATAGCTGTTCGCTTCGGTGGCCGTCTCGAATCCCCACAGATCGGCAAGGATCGACGAGCCGAACTCGATCCAGCCACGGTGCCCGGCTCGTTCGAGCGGATCGGATGGGTGGAGCCGCACGCCCATCTGCGTCTCTTCGAGATATTCGCAGATCACCGCACTCTCGAAGATCGCGGCGGTGTCATTGCCGTCGCGCCGGACAAGCAAAAGCGGAACCTTGCCCAGCGGCGAGACGGCATGAAACCAGTCCGGCTTATGCGCGAGATCGATATAGCTCCGCTCGAAACGGACGTCCTTTTCGGCAAGTACGATGGCCGCACGCTGCACGTAAGGGCAGAGATGATGGCTTACGAGCGTCAGTGCTGGCGCGTCTGGCTGATCCACGGTCATGCGCTCACCTTTATTCTCTCGGCGCGTATGGCCTGCTGCACGGCGGGTCGCGCCTCGACGCGGGCCATGAAGTCGCGCAGATGCGGAAAGTTGGACAGATCCACCTTGGCGAAGTTGGACCACCCAACGATCGTGAACAGATAGGCGTCGGCCACCGTGAAGCTTTCTCCAAGGAGGAACCGCCTGCCCGCCGCCAGATGGCGCTCAACCGACGCCAACCGCTCTGCGATCTTTGCGCGTGCAACTTCTCCCGCCTGCGCGCCATATTCGGGGTGAAACAGCCACGGGCTGAACATCTTGTGGAGTTCGGTGGCAATGAAGTTGAGCCAGGATTGCAGCTCAACGCGTTGCGGCGTGCCGGCAGGTGGCACCAACCTGCTTTCGGGTTTGAGGTCCGCAAGGTATTGAACGATCACGGTGCCCTCGGTCAGCACTGTCCCATCATCGAGCGCCAGCGCCGGCACATAACCGTTCGGGTTCACCGCCGAATAGTCGCTGCCCGCCTCGGTGACGTGGGGCGATTTCCGGATATCCACCCGCACGAGTTCAAGCGGGATGCCGGCTTCGTTCGCAACAACGTGCGGCGAGAGCGAGCAGGTACCGGTGGCGTAATAGAGTTTCATGATTGGATCTTTCATTGCATCCATCGTGGGGTGGCTATCGCACCAGCAAAGTAGCGCCCGCACAGACGCAAGTCCCATTGGCGTTTCGCCAGCGACGCTTGCGTGACTGCAAGCAAACCCACTGCTATCTTCGTCAACATGGATGATTGGAACGAACTTCGGCTAGCGCTCGCCATCCAACGCGCGGGCAGTCTGACAGCCGCGGCGATCACACTCGGCGTGGATCACTCCACGGCCTTCCGGCGCCTGAAAGCGTTGGAGGACAAGGTTGGCGTGCGCCTATTCGAACGACTTCCAGGCGGCGCCTACCAAGCGACGGAGGCCGGTGCGCGGATGGCGGCTGGCGCGGAGCGCATGGAGGACGAGGCGCTGGCGCTTGATCGCGACATATCAGGTCGTGACCATCGTCTGTCCGGCCGTCTGACGGTCACGTCGTCCGAGACACTGGCCTATAGCCGGCTGACGCCGCTTCTCGCCGCGTTCCAGCAAACTCACCCCGGCATTGTCGTGGAGTTGGTGATCGACAACCGCGTACTGAGCCTGTCGCGCCGCGAAGCCGACATCGCATTACGTCCTATCCGTCCCAAGGAAGGCGATCTTTGGGGACGCAGACTGTCGGCCATCGCGTGGGGGCTCTATGCCGCCCCAGCCTATCTCGAGGCAATTGGCGGCCCGTTATCGAATCCATCCGAGATCGATCGCCATTCCCTGATCGGCTGGGAGGAAACAACGTCAGGCATCGGAGCTGCCGACTGGCTGTCGCGCGCCGCGCCATCGAATGCCTTCGTCTATCGGACAAACAGTCTGGTCAACCAGCTCGTCGCAGCGAAGGCCGGCATCGGGCTCGCGCTAATGCCGTGCTATCTCGCAGATCACGACGCCGGTGTGGCAAGAGCACTGGCTGAGCCGCTCAAGGAACTTGAGGGTGAACTCTGGATCGTGACTCATGCGGATTTGAAGAATACGGCGCGCGTCAGGGCCTTTTTCGATCTCGTCGGCGAAGGATTAACCCGTGAGCGCCCGCTGTTCGAAGGCGAAAAGTGGCAGACACCTTCACCATGTTGAGCGGCGTAACCGCATGACGTGCTGATTACAGCGCCTCGCCTTTCAACAGCCGCGGCACTTCGCCCGACAATCCCGCAGCCTGCTTGATGAAAGCACCCTTCAGCGGCGGCAGTCGATCGACGATGCCGAGACCGATGTCGCGGATACTACGCACGAATGGCAGATCGTTCGAGAACAGGACGTTCAGCACATTGGTGGCGACACCCATCGTCATGGTGTCGAAGCGGCGCCAGCGCTGGTAGCGCTCCAGCACATCGCTCTGGCCGAAATCCATGCCGAGCCGCGCAGCATCGACGATAGTCTCTGCCAATGCCGCGACGTCCTTGAGACCCATATTGAGTCCCTGCCCCGCGATCGGATGGATCACATGCGCGGCGTCGCCGATCAGAGCCAGCCGCTCGCCGATGAAGGAGCGCGCGACGAAATAGCCGAGTGGAAAGGCGCGCGGCTTGTCGAGCGCCTTAACCTCGCCAAGGTGCAGGCCGAAGCGCTGTTCGAGCTCCGCATGGAATTCATCGTCCGGCAACGCAACGATGCGCGCGGCTTCCGTGCGCTTCTCGGTCCACACCAGCGACGAACGCTTGCCAGTCAAAGGCAGAATTGCAAATGGCCCGGCGGGCAGGAAGTGTTCTTCGGCACGTCCGCCATGATCGCGCTCATGGCCGACAGTGACGACGATACCGGACTGGTCATAATCCCAGCCATGGGTCGCGATGCCCGCACGCTCGCGCAGCTTCGAGCGCGCGCCATCGGCGGCGACCAACAAGCCAGCCTCAATCACACTGCCATCCCCGAGCGTGACGCTGACACCGTCGGCCCGTGAATCGAATGTCGTCACCGCAGTCGCGCGCAGCTCGACGCCCGCCGCTTCGGCGCGGATCACGAGTTCGTCGATCAGCCGGCGATTCTCGACCATATGGGCGAATGGCTCGCCCGGCTCGACATGACCACCGAAAGTCAGGAAGGTCGGACGGGTCGCGTCCTCCAGTTTGGAATCGGTGACGACCATGTCGAGGATCGGCTGGCTTTCGGCGGCCACGGCGTCCCAGACGCCGAGGGCATCAAACAGCCGGCGGCAGGCGGCAACGATGGCTGTCGCGCGCGGATCGCGGCTCGGCCTGGCCGCCAGCGCGGGATCGGCGACAATGATCGGCAGATCCGAGCCAAGCCCCTGGCGCAACGCCAAAGCCAGCGCCAGCCCGGCAAACGCTCCCCCGCCGATGACAATGCCTCGTTGTGCCGCCATGATATCCGTTCTCGCTGTTGCCACGCGCTTATAGCTGGGCGAAACAGGAACGCGAAACAAGGGCGGCAACGAGACCGGGGCCTGTATGGCCAAGGTCTTGGTAAACCTCCCTTAATATTGCCGCCGACGGAAAGATGCCGACATGTCCAAGAGCCTGATCGATCTGATCGATATCCTCGATCTCGAGACCATCGAGGTGAACATGTTCCGCGGCCGCAGCCCGAAAACGCGCTGGCAACGGGTGTTCGGCGGCCAGGTGATCGGGCAGGCCATGGTGGCCTCGTGCCGCACCGTCGAAGGCCGCATGCCGCATTCGCTGCATTGCTATTTCATCCTGCCCGGCGACCCTCAGATTCCGATCGTCTACGAGGTCGAGCGGCTGCGCGACGGCAAGAGCTATTCGACCAGGCGCGTTACGGCGATCCAGCACGGCCACGCGATCTTCTCGATGATGGTATCGTTCCATGCTGAGGAAGAAGACTCGTTCAACCACCAGGATCCGATGCCGGACGTGCCACCGCCGGACAAGCTCACGGCGGAAGAACTGTCGAAACATCCGATCATCGAGAAGATGCCCGATTTCATCCGCCGCTATTACGAGTCCGACCGCCCGATCGAACTGCGTCCGGTGGAATTTCAGCGTTATGCCGGCGAAAAGATTCCAGAGGGCCGGATCAATTTCTGGATTCGCACCGCCGCGAAGCTGCCGGACGATCCGGCACTCCACATGTGCGCACTGGCCTATGCGTCGGACTTTTCGTTGCTCGATTCCATTATGGCCCGCTATGGCCGTACGCTGTTCGACGGTCAGGCGATGGCAGCCAGCCTCGACCATGCCATGTGGTTTCACCGCCCCTTCCGCGCCGACGAATGGCTGCTCTACAGCCAGGATTCGCCGAGCGCCCAGAACGGTCGCGGCCTCGCGCGCGGCCTGATCTTCAAGCCCGACGGCACGCTGGTGGCGACCGTGGCGCAGGAGGGCTCAGTGCGCGAGCGACGCGAGAAGCCGGCGACCTAAGTCTCTGCGCTTCCAGCCACGATTACCGCTTCGCCGTCCTGGCGTGCAAACGGCCCGCCCTGAAGGCAGGATTGCCGCTCAATTTCCGCGCGCCATGCCAACGGGGATGGCATAAAGCTGTCTGATTGCGTAAGCAGGGTCGCACACCGCCCCCGAAGAGGAAGCCTGCATGAAGCTCGTGGTCGCGATCATCAAACCCTTCAAGCTCGATGAAGTGCGTCAGGCTCTGACGGCCATTGGCGTCCACGGCATGACGGTGACCGAAGTGAAGGGTTATGGCCGGCAGAAGGGCCATACCGAGATGTATCGCGGCGCCGAGTATATCGTGAATTTCCTGCCCAAGCTGCGCCTCGAAATCGCTGTGGCGTCCGACCTCGCTGCCAAGGCGGTCGAGGTCATTTCCACCGGAGCCCGGACCGGCCAGATCGGCGACGGCAAGATCTTCGTGACCCCGATCGACCACGCCCTGCGTATCCGCACCGGCGAGACCGACAGCGACGCGCTTTAGGCAACAAGCCGGCGCCCGCCGGGCTTTCAGCCGAAGCTGCTCCCAGTCCGCTTGAATGCGCCCGAAGGGCTCTCCGGCCTTGTCCGGTTGAGCCACACCAATTCTACGCTCGTCAGTTGGAAGGGCCTGCAGATTAGACAATTTCGGGTTTTTTGCCTCGAATTGACGTATTCGGACACCTCTGGGCTGCCCGCCGCCTAAGCAGGAATATGTCGGGAGCCTGTCATGCTTCCCTTTTGGGCATAATTGACTAGAGTTTGGGCGCGACCGAATAGCGCACTCTGTCTCATCGCGTGAGAAACGCGAAAAGCTGGGGATTCATAAACCGTTAGAGAATTCCGCCGATCTGGCACGGCATTTGATTCTATCTGGTCTGGCTGTGCCCGCGTAGTGAACTTCTCCGCGTGGTGAACCTCAGTCGAGATCGCCCGGTCGGTTTTCGGTCGGGCCCAAGCGGGGATAGGACCCATGAAAATTGTTATGGCGATCATCAAGCCATTCAAGCTTGAGGAAGTCCGTGATGCCCTGACCGCCATTGGCGTTCACGGTTTGACGGTGACGGAAGTCAAAGGATACGGCCGACAGAAGGGCCATACGGAAATTTATCGCGGCGCTGAATATGCGGTGAGCTTCCTGCCCAAGATCAAGATCGAGGTGGCTGTCGCCTCCGATCAGGTCGACAAGACCATCGAAGCCATCACCACGGCCGCCAAGACCGGCCAGATCGGCGACGGCAAGATCTTCGTCATCAACCTCGACCACGCGGTTCGCATCCGCACCGGCGAGGCCGATGCTGCAGCCCTCTAAGTCGAATTCCTCGGATTTCGCGCTCACCCATTCTTCAATCAGGAGTCAAACACAATGACGTTTAAGCGTCCCTCTGGCGCGGGATTGGCGGCACTTGCCGTTGGCCTGTTCGCCGCAACTGCGGCTTACGCCGACCCGACGGTCAACAAGGGCGACAACGCCTGGATGATGACCTCGACGGTGCTGGTGCTGTTGATGACCATCCCGGGCCTCGCTCTGTTCTACGGTGGCCTCGTCCGCTCCAAGAACATGCTCTCGGTGTTGATGCAGGTTCTCTACACCGCCTGCATCGTGATGGTGATCTGGGCTCTCTACGGCTACAGCATCACCTTCACTGGCGGTTCGGCCTATATCGGTGGTTTCTCGAAGGCGTTCCTCGCCGGCGTGACGCCTGACTCGATGGCTGCTTCGTTCACCGCAGACGCCAACATCTCGGAGCTGGTCTACTTCTGCTTCCAGATGACCTTTGCCGCCATTACCCCCGGCCTGATCGTCGGCGCCTTCGCAGAACGCACCAAGTTCGCCGCGATTGCACTGTTCATCCCGCTCTGGGTGACGTTGATCTACTTCCCGATCGCGCACATGGTCTGGTACTGGGCTGGTCCGGACGCCATCGTGGCAGCTGCCAAGGCTGTTGCGGCTGCGGCTCCCGATGCGAAGGCTGCGGCTCAGGCCAAGCTTGATGAAGTCATGGCCGATGCCGGTCAGGTGTTCCTGTGGGGCGCTCTCGACTTCGCAGGCGGCACCGTCGTTCACATCAACGCCGGCATTGCTGGCCTCGTGGGCTGCCTGATCATCGGCAAGCGCACCGGCTACGGCAAGGAGCTGATGGCTCCGCACTCGCTGACCATGACCATGATCGGTGCGTCCCTGCTGTGGGTCGGCTGGTTCGGCTTCAACGTCGGTTCGAACCTCGAAGCCTCCGGCACTGCCGCTCTCGCGATGACCAATACCTTCCTCGCAACCGCGGTTGCGGCGATGGCCTGGATGTTCGCGGAGTGGATGACCAAGGGGCACCCGTCGCTGCTCGGCGCAGCATCGGGCGCGGTTGCCGGCCTCGTCGCCGTCACCCCGGCCTGCGGCTTCTCGGGTCCGATGGGCGCGATGGTTCTCGGTCTGGTCGCGGGCGTCGTCTGCCTGTTCTTCTGCACCGTCGTGAAGAACTCGCTCGGCTATGACGACTCGCTCGATGTGTTCGGCGTCCATTGCGTCGGCGGTATCATCGGCGCGCTCGGCACCGGCATCCTGGTCAACCCGGCCCTCGGCGGCACGGGCGTTATGGACTACGTCGCCGGCAAGATCGGCGACTACGACATGGTCACCCAGATGATCGCGCAGTGTAAGGCTGTCGCGACCACGCTGGTTTGGTCGGGCGTCGGTTCGGCGATCCTGTTCAAGGTCGTCGACGTGATCGTCGGTCTCCGTGTCAATGTTGAAGTCGAGCGCGAAGGCCTCGACGTCACCGAGCACACCGAACGCGCCTATAACATGTAAGCGTCGTGAGCCATCCCGGATCATCGATCCGGGATGCTCACAAAGGGATCGGTTGGGGCACTACCCGGCAATGTCCCAGCCGTCGAAGGGCTCCAGCGCAAGCTGGAGCCTTTCACTTTTTGGGGGGCATTCTGATCCCCGCATAGGCCTGGACGGTCGCTGAACACGTGATAGCAAGGCGAGCCCCTCGATGGTTAATCGCGTCTTAACCTCGCCGTATCTATGGTGGTTTGATCTCGTTTGGGCCGATCTCATGGGGCGATCGGCTGCCTTGAAAGTACTGGCGTTTTCCTGATGGCACTCACCGCTCCTCCTTCCGCGGCGCATGGCGCTGGCAGCCGGACCTCGGCTGGACCCGATGGCGAGCGTTCGCCGTTTGCGCGGCTGACGGAATTGCTGGCGCCGTATCAGCCCGGCCAACCGCTGATCACTCTGTCGTTGGGCGAACCGCAGCACCCGGTGCCGGATTTCGTCGGGCTGGTCCTCGCCAAGCACATCGCGGAATTCGGCCGCTATCCGATCGCCAGGGGCATCGAGCCGTTCCGGCGCGCCGCAGCCACATGGATGGGTACGCGCTTCAATCTCCCGCGCGCCCTCGATCCCGAAACCGAAGTGCTGGTGCTGAATGGCAGCCGCGAGGGCCTGTTCTTCGCCGCAATCACGGCCGCGCGCTTTGTCGGCCCACGCAAAGGCACGCCGGCGATCCTGCTACCGAACCCGTTCTATCCAGCCTACGGCGCCGGTGCGCGCGCCGCAGGTTGCGAGCCGATCTTCATGCCGACCACAGTGGCCAACGGCTTCCTTCCCGATCTCGATGCGCTCGACGAGGCGACGCTGGCACGCACTGTTGCGATGTACGTCGCCTCGCCGGCCAATCCGCAAGGCGCCGTCGCGACGCCCGCTTACTTCAGGAAGTTGCACGACCTCGCATTGCGCTACGGCTTCATTGTGCTGTCCGACGAATGCTATTCGGAAATCTACACGCAGGCGGCCCCAGACAGCATGCTGGCGTCAGCCGGGCCTGACTATGCCAATGTCGTTGCGTTCCAATCGCTGTCCAAGCGTTCGAACCTGCCCGGCATGCGCGTTGGCTTCGTCGCCGGCGACAAGAAATTCCTGAGTGCGTTTCACGAACTGCGCAACGTGGCCGCACCACAAGTACCGGGGCCGCTGCAGCAGGTCGCCATCGCCGCCTATAGCGACGAGGCGCATGTGGAAGAGAACCGCAGGCTCTATCGTTTGAAATTCGATCTCGCGGATCAGATCCTCGGCAATCGTTACGGCTACAAGCGGCCAGCCGGCGGCTTCTGTCTGTGGCTCGATGTCTCCGCCCATGGCGGTGACGAGGAGGCCACGGTGAGACTCTATCGTGACGGCGGCGTGCGCGTGGTGCCCGGAAGTTATCTGGCGCGCCCGCAGGCCGACGGCAGCAATCCCGGCGCCGGCTATATTCGTTTGGCCATGGTGCAGGACAGTGAAACGACAGCCGAGGCTTTGCATCGGCTGGTGAAGATTTTGAATTGAAGATCCTGGATTAATGCAGGGCGCATGAGCACTCCGGTATGAGCACCACGATCGAACGCGTCATTCCTCTCGTCGGCCACCTGCCCGCGTCGATTCGCGAGATGCTGGGACGACGACTGCGCGAACTCACAGGCTTCGGCCTAGTCTGCGTAGCGGGTGTTGCAGCAGCAGCGATGATGACCTGGTCGGTACAGGACCCAAGCCTGAGCCACGCAACGTCGCGTGCGATCCGCAATGTTGTCGGCTATCCCGGCGCGATCGGTGCCGATCTGCTGATGCAGATCCTCGGCCTTGGCGCGATCATGATGATTCTCACCATCGCCGTCTGGGGCTGGCGGATGATGACGCATCGTCATTTCGACCGCGAGGCACTGCGCATCGGTTGCTGGGTTTTGTGCACCATCATCGCATCAGGCTTTGCCAGCTGCTGGCAGCATGGCGGATCGTGGCCCCTGCCGACCGGCGTCGGTGGCGTGGTTGGCGACGCGCTGTTTCGCGCACCCGCGGTGGTCTTCGGCCCCGTCGGCTTCATCTATCGCTTCGTGCTCGGCCTCATTCTCTGCGCGGCGATGATCGCGTCTTTCTTCATCGCCTGCGGCTATGGCGCGCGCGCCAGGGAAGAATTCGCCGAAATCGACATTGAGGAAGACGACGAGCCGTTCGAGGAAGACGAAACCCGCGATCGCGGCTCAATTTCTGTCTCGCTGGGCTGGGCCGCGCACGCCGTCATGAGCGCGAAAGCACGTCTCGGCCGGTTGCTCTCGCTGATCTACGGCAAGATGGTCGCGAGCGAACCCAAGGCGCGCGCGGTATCCTTCGAGCGTCAGGAGCCTAATCTCGGCGGTCGTCGCAACAGTCCTTCAATTGCGCCGCATGACGAAGACGAAGAGCACGACTACGAGGAAGAAGAAGAGGAAGAGGAACCCGCTCCGAAGGCGCGCAAAAAATCCTCGGCCAAGCAGCCGGTGCGCAAATCCAACGGCAAGTTCGAACTGCCTTCCGTCGGCATGCTCACCGCGCCGAAGGCGGCCGATCGCAAGCCGCTCAGCAAGGCCGAGCTCGAAGCCAATTCGCGCGCGCTGGAAGGCGTGCTGCAGGACTTCGGCGTGCGCGGCGAAATCGTCAAGGCCAATCCCGGTCCCGTCGTCACGCTGTACGAACTCGAACCCGCACCGGGCATCAAGTCGTCGCGCGTGATCGGTCTCGCCGACGACATCGCGCGCTCCATGAGCGCCCTCTCCGCGCGCGTCGCCGTCGTGCCGGGCCGCAACGCCATCGGCATCGAACTGCCGAACGCCCATCGCGAGAACGTCTATCTGCGCGAACTCCTGACCGTGCAGGACAACAACGAGGGCATCAAGCTGCCGCTTTGCCTCGGCAAGAATATCGGCGGCGAGTCCATCATCATCGATCTTGCGCGTACACCGCATATGCTGATCGCCGGTACCACCGGCTCGGGCAAGTCGGTCGCCATCAACACCATGATTCTCAGCCTGGTCTACCGGCTGCGGCCGGATCAGTGCCGGCTGATCATGGTCGATCCGAAGATGCTCGAACTCTCCGTCTATGACGGCATCCCGCATTTGCTGACGCCCGTCGTGACCGATCCGAAAAAGGCCGTGGTCGCGCTGAAATGGGCCGTTCGCGAGATGGAAGAGCGCTACAAGCGCATGGCCAAACTCGGCGTCCGCAACATCGACGGCTATAATGCCCGTCTGGTCGAGGCCAAAGGCAAGGGCGAGGAGCTCACGCGCACCGTTCATACCGGCTTCGACAAGGAGACCGGCAAAGCGATCTACGAGGAAGAGAAACTCGACCTCGAGCCCTTGCCCTATATCGTCATTATTGTCGACGAAATGGCCGACCTGATGATGGTTGCCGGCAAGGACATCGAAGGTCTCGTGCAGCGTCTCGCGCAGATGGCACGCGCCGCCGGTCTACACGTCGTTCTCGCGACGCAGCGTCCATCGGTGGACGTCATCACCGGCACGATCAAGGCGAACTTTCCGACGCGCATTTCCTTCCAGGTCACGTCGAAGATCGACAGCCGCACCATCCTGGGCGAGATGGGCGCCGAGCAACTGCTCGGCCGCGGCGACATGCTCTATATGGCTGGCGGCGGTCGCATCTCGCGCGTGCACGGCCCCTTCGTCTCGGACGAGGAAGTCGAGAAGGTGGTGCGCCACCTGAAGACGCAGGGCGAGCCGGAATATCTCGAGGCGGTCACCGCCGAAGAACCGGAAGAAGGCGAGGACGGCGCCGTATTCGATGCCACCGGTATGGGCGCGGATGGCGGTGGTGGCGATCTATTCCAGCAAGCCGTTGCTATCGTGAAGCGCGACCGGAAGGCATCGACCAGCTACATCCAACGCCGGCTGCAGATCGGTTACAATCGCGCAGCGTCGTTGATAGAGCGGATGGAAAATGAGGGCATTGTCGGTCAGCCCAATCACGCCGGCAAACGCGAGATTCTCATCGAAGAAGAAGAAAGCGGTTTTTGAGAGTTTGACCCAGTCGATGGATAATCCCGCTTTCGAGTCGCGAAATCGCCACAGCTCCGGGTTAGCGCCTGCGCTGGTGGCGCCAGCTGCGACGGGGGCGCAAGAGACCACCGGCCGGACCGCAAAACCGGTACCCATTCTGACGCAAAGCGCGGTAAAATGCGCCGAACCCGCCGAGCAGGACGACGCCTTGATGAGACGCCCGACCCATCACGCCGCAGACCGGCCTTTCCTGCTCGTCGGCGCAGCCGGCCTTGCTGCGACGTTTGTCGCTGCCATTCTGGCCCCTTCGGCCTTTGCGCAGACAATCCCCTTGCCGCGACCTGCACCGCAGGCACGCGGCAATGCCAGCCTCCAGATGGCAGCCTCCGAGCCGCAAGCCGTTCGACCGCCGGTCGCCATCGCTCCCAGGACATCGGCAACGACATCCACGCCGCCCAATCCGGTCATTCCGGATCCGCGCCGCAATGTTCCCGCCAGCATTTTCATGACCTTCGATGCGAATCAGAAGGCGCAGGCGAGTAAGGTCAGCAGCTATCTGTCATCGCTCAGCAATCTGAGCGGTAACTTCGTTCAGGTGGGTCCAGACGGCAGCCGCACCACCGGTGATTTCTTCATCCAGAAGCCCGGCAAGGTCCGTTTCGAATATGATGCGCCGACGACCATCGCCATGGTGTCCGACGGCCAGTCGCTCGCCGTCCGCGATTCCAAGCTGGCGACCCAGGACATCTATCCGCTGTCGCAGACCCCGTTGCGCTATCTGCTGTCCGATCGCATCGACTTGATGAAAGACACCAATGTGGTCGCCGTCACCGCTGACGACCTCTATACGTCGGTGACCATTGAGGAGAAGAATGCGCTGGTCGGTACCTCGCGTCTGATGCTGATGGTCGGCACCAAGGACGGCCAGCTCAAGCAGTGGACTGTCACCGACCCGCAGGGCTATGACACCACGGTCGCGATCTACAATCTCGATACCGCGAAGAAGCCTGACCCCGGGCTGTTCAGGATCGACTTCACCAAGTATCCCACCAGCGGCGCGAATTAGACGCTCTTCCTTCCCTTCTCCCCTTGTGGGAGAAGGTGGCGCGGCCGAAGGCCGTGCCGGATGAGGGGTAACGGCCGAGCTCCGTTGCACCCCTCACCCGCCTCGACCGCTCGGCGGTCGATCCACCCTCTCCCACAAGGGGAGAGGGGAAGAGCCTCGTCCGGATTCCCATGCATTTCAAACTCACCACCTGGAACATCAATTCGGTGCGACTGCGCATCGACCTCGTCGCAAAGTTTCTGGAACAGATGCAGCCGGACGTGCTGTGCCTGCAGGAAACCAAGTGCCCGGACGATGCCTTTCCGCTGAAGCGCTTCAAACAGCTCGGCTACGATCATGTCGTGCTGAACGGGCAGAAGGGTTATCACGGCGTCGCCATCGTCTCGAAGCTTCCGTTCGAGAGCAGCGACATCCGCGTGTTCTGCAACAATCTCGACTCGCGTCACATCTCGGTATCGTTCGGCGAGAAGGCCGGCATGGCCGTGCCGCTGATCGTGCATGATTTCTATGTACCTGCCGGCGGCGACGTTCCGGATCCGGACGTGAATGTGAAGTTCGCGCACAAGCTCTCGTTCCTCGACGAGATGAAAACCTGTGAACCGCTGCATCCGCGCGGCGATGCGCGTCACATCCTGGTCGGCGATCTCAACGTGGCACCGCATGAGAACGATGTGTGGTCGCACAAGCAGATGCTGAAGATCGTGTCGCACACGCCGATCGAATGCGAAAAGCTGCTCGCCGTGCAAAGCGAAGGCAACTGGATCGACGTTGCGCGCGAACGCATTCCACTGTCGGAAAAGATCTACACCTGGTGGAGCTACCGCGCCGCCGACTGGGCTGCGTCCAATCGCGGCCGCCGCCTCGATCATATCTGGGTGTCGTCCGCACTGAAGGATTCGATCCGTGATTTCACCGTCACGTCAGATGCACGCGGCTGGGAGCGGCCATCGGACCACGTGCCGGTCACGACCGTTCTTGAGCTTTGATTCAGTTACTGGCTGAGCTTGGCGCCGATCAGCGTCACGTCACTGGCGAGCTGACTGACGCGGGTGGCCATGTCGTCCCGCAGACGGCGCGCGGCCGCGGGATCGCTGTCGAGCACGCGCTGAAACAGGCTGCGTGTGATGCGGATCGTGCTGGAGTATTCCGTAGCAACCGCCGTCGAGGGTCGTTGCATCGCCACCAGCAGTGCAAGTTCGCCTATCAATGTGCCGGGGCCCGCGATCACTTCATGATCGCTGCCGTCGTCGAGGCTGATGCGGAATGCGCCATTCTGGACGACATAGCCGCAATCGGCATCGTCGCCCTGCCGGAACAACACCGAGCCCCGCGAGAATTCCTGCTGCTCGGAGCCGATCGCGATCACGCGCAAGGCGGCGATACCCAACAGGCGCAATGTCGGGACGCGCTCAAGCAGGGCTACATCATCATCGATCGACATGCAGAACCGTGTGATCGGGACGCGCGAAGGGAGCCACCGAGCAGCTAATGGCGAATCGGCTCCCGAATCGTATCACGGCACCAACTTGTAGCCACCGGCTTCCGTCACCAGGATTTCAGGATTGGCGGCATCCTTCTCGATCTTCTGGCGCAGCCGATAAATGTGCGTTTCCAGCGTGTGCGTGGTGACGCCGGAATTGTAGCCCCAGACTTCCTGAAGCAGCGTTTCGCGCGACACCGGCAACTGGCCGGCGCGATACAGGAAGCGCAGGATCGCGGTTTCCTTCTCAGTCAGGCGAACCTTCTTGGCATTGGCGCCGGTGAGCATCTTGGAGCCGGGGCGGAAGCTGTAGGGACCGACGGTGAAAACGGCGTCTTCGCTGGCTTCGTGTTGACGGAGCTGGGCGCGAATACGCGCCAGCAGCACGGCGAAACGGAACGGCTTGGCGACGTAATCATTGGCGCCGGATTCAAGACCAAGAATGGTGTCGGAATCGGTGTCATGACCCGTCAGCATGATGATCGGCGCCTTGAAGCCCCCTTTGCGCAGGCTGCGCACGACTTCGCGACCGTCCGTGTCGGGCAGGCCGACATCCATCAGCACCAGATCGGGAGAATTGGCCTTGGCGGCAGTGGCGCCCTTGGCACCAGTGTCGACGGCGGAGGCCTCGAACTCTTCATGCAGCGACAGCTGCTCGACCAGCGCCTCGCGCAAATCAGTGTCGTCGTCCACGATCAAGATCTTGCGGGCATTGGGCATTGCGACAATCCTTTGAACGGCTGCGGCGAAGCGGTGTTCGCCGCGCTGAAACAGTGGGCCAGAAATCGTGACAGGCTTCGCCGTTACCGCATATTCTAGCGCAAAATCAGCGGCATTCCCGGCGAATGTACTGCTGCAGCGCGAAATAGAACATTTGCGGTAAATAGCAAGGCGGAGTTCGCGATCCGGATGGGAAGTCTCGTTATTTCAGATACTTATCGAACAAGCTTGCGTGATCGGCCGCTAACTATGATTCACATTCGTGCGTCAGCCGGAGACAGGCTCCGTGGATGGCTGACGACCGATCACGCAACTATACCCGTCGCGCTCGGCCGCGGCGGAATCAAGGCGAACAAACGCGAAGGCGATGGCGGAACGCCACGTGGGACATTTCACCCCATCCGGCTGTGGTGGCGCGCCGACCGCAATCCGCGGCCACGGACGCCCCTGCCGATCCGTTCCATCACGCCCATGGATGGCTGGTGCGAGGATCCCTCCGACCGGCACTACAATCGACCGGTCCGGCTCGACCATGGCAATGACGGCGACCGACTGTCCCGCGAGGACCATCTCTACGATTTCATCATCGAGATCGACCAGAACACCCGGCCACGGATCGCCGGGCGGGGAAGCGCAGTATTCCTGCATCTGGCCCGCCCGAAATTCGCGCCGACCGCGGGCTGCGTGGCGATGACCAAGCCCGCCATGCTGCGGCTGCTAGCCCGGATCGGACCGAAGACGAAGATCGTCATCGGGTAAATCTGGCGCAGACCCTGATCTTCAGGTTTTTCAGACGAGGCATGAAGATCCGGCCGGGATGAGAATGACCCGGCCAGACTGATCGGTTGCTCCGGCCTCTTATACGTTGAACCGTATGCTGATGATTTGAGCCATGGCGACGACCGGCATGCTCAACGTGGCCAGAAGCCAGGTAACGGAGGGAAAGTGTCGCATGTCTGTCCCTCTCGCCGGCGGGTTCCCGCGTCCGGGCCCAGTCGAGACGGAATGGTGCGACATTGTGGCGCATCTTCAGGCGCCCGATCCGGAACTTTTCAGTTCAGCAGAGCGCCTGCGGTCTTTTACCGGAAGCGGGAAAAGAACTACCGCTTCCCGAAAATCGCCGAGCCGACGCGGACATGAGTTGCCCCAAACTGAATGGCAATAGCGAAGTCAGCGCTCATTCCCATGGATAGTTGCGTGAGCCCGTTGCGCGCAGCGATCTTCGCCGTCAGCGCAAAATGCGGCGCCGGCGCCTCGTCAACCGGCGGAATGCACATCAGTCCGGAAATCGTCAGCCCATAGGTATCGCGACAGCGGGCCAGAAAATCATCGGCCTCGCCCGGTGCGATGCCGGCCTTTTGCGGCTCCTCACCGGTGTTGAGCTGTACAAACAGTTGCGGCGTCCGCTGCTGCGCCTTCATCTCCTTGCTTAACGCTTCGCAAATGCTCGGTCGATCGACCGAGTGAATCGCATCAAACAAGGCAACCGCTTCCTTGGCCTTGTTGGACTGCAAAGGCCCGATCAGATGCAACGCAATCGCGGGTTGAGTGGCGATTAGCGCCGGCCATTTGGATTTTGCCTCTTGGACGCGATTTTCGCCGAATACGCGCTGACCGGACTGGATCACGGGGATAATTGCGTCAGCCTCGAAGGTCTTCGACACTGCGATCAATGTCACAGAACTGCGATCCCGCCGTGCTTCGTTACACGCGCGAAAGATATCGTACTCGACCGACGCAAGTCCGTCGGTTGGTAAAGAAGGCGTTACGCCTGTCGGCTCTTGCACGGATTTATTTTCAACCACGGCGCGAACTTTCTTGAGATCCATTGCAGTTTAACGAATCCGGGAAAGGCTTTTTGAAGGCTTTGCAGTACCTATCTCCGCGGGGCTTAGGGATCGAAGATGTCACGCATCGGTATTAACCGCAATAAAGCGAGGCTCAGGGGAGCTCTCGGTATACGCGCTCGACTGGTCTTGTTGGCCCTCATTCTGGTCGGGCCATTGATGGCGGAGCGTATCCGTTCGCTCGATGCGACGCGTACCCACCAGATTGCGATGGCCGCGCGTGATTTCGCCGGCATCGCCCAGCACAGCGCCGATGCGCAGCGCGAGGTCTTCGCCTCCATCGAGGCCGTACTGAAATCATCCGCCTATATCTATACGTCAGCCGCTCAGGTGAATCGCAGCTGTGCGATCATGCGGGCAAGCCTGCGTGGAGACATGCCGTGGCTGCGCAGCCTGACGGTGGCCGGTGCGGATGGCATCGCCAGGTGCTCGACCTGGCCGGAAGTCATCGAGCAGAGATTCGATTTCAGCGATCGCCCCTATTTCAAGAAGGCCGTCGAGACCGGCGAATTCGTCGTCAGCGACTATCTCTTCAGTCGTCTCACGAATCAGCCGACCGTCATGGCCGCCTATCTCGCGCCCGGACTGACCAAGGACGACGATGCGGTGATTCTGGCAGCGGTGAATCTCGACTGGATGTCGAAGATCATCGGCAACCTCGGCGACCGCCCTGGCGTCAGTGCACTGCTGGTCGATCATGCCGGTACCGTGCTCGCAGCACCGCCCGCCGATGCCAGCGCCATCGGCCGGCCGATGGAAGACCTCGCCTTACTGCCCATGATCGAGGCGCATTTGCGCAATACGGACAAGCAGACTGGCTCGCTGTCATTCAGCGCCAGCGATGGTTCGCAGCGCGCCGTATCGTTCGCGATGATCCCGGGCACTGGCGCACAACTGATTGTCAGCATCGACGAGGCCCGGGTCTCGGCAGTTGCCGATCATGAGATTCGCACCGCCTATCTGCAGCTCGCTTTCGTCTGCCTGTTCGTTCTGCTTGGCGCACTTGTGGTTGCGGAGCGCTTGATCATCAAGCCGATCCAGATGATGGAGACCATGGCGAAGCGCTTCGGTCGCGGCGACTGGTCGGCGCGGGTTGCACGTAACACGCTGCCGGCGGAATTCGTGCCGCTGGCGCGCGCTTTTTACGGCATGGCATCGCAGTTGCGCGGTCGGGAACGGGAATTGCGCGCCAGCAACGAGCAGCTCACGGTGCTTGCCTCCATCGACATGCTTTCCGGCCTGGCGAATCGGCGGGGCTTCCAGAGCCGCCTCGATTTCGAATGGCTGAAGGCCCAGCAATCCGGCGACCATCTGACGCTGCTGATGATCGACGTCGATCACTTCAAACTTTTCAATGACACCTATGGCCATCCCGAAGGCGACGCCTGCCTGGCACGCGTCGGCGAAGCGCTCTCCAATCTGGCCGATCGCACCTCGGGCTTCGCCGGACGCTATGGCGGCGAGGAATTCTGCCTGCTGCTCCCGGGCACCGAGGTCGCCCGTGGCATTCAGATCGGCGAAATGGTGCGTGCCGCAATCTGGAACCTGTCGGTCCCCCACGCCACCAGCACGCATCAGCGCGTCACGGTCAGCGTCGGCGTGGCCTCGGCGACTCCAGCTACGCTGGAGACGGCGAACGATTTGATCGAGGCTGCCGATGCCTCGCTCTACGCCGCCAAACGACGTGGCCGCAACACCGTGGTGGAGCACGGCTTCGTCCGGGCATATGGCACGGCCGTGTCGCTGGCGGGGTGAGACGACGGGAGCCCACCCTGGCCCCGTTTCTTGTCTTAAACCATTGACCTAACGCGGCCTTTTATGGCCTAGTCGCCCGCCTCAAGCGCGAATTCAGCCCGAGCAAGCACCGGTTTGCGACCTCGTTCGCGTGTCCTTGATCTGAGAAGCGCTCGAACCGGCCGGCGGATTTCAAAAAGCACCATGAGCAACGAACGTTACAACGCCCGCGAGACCGAACCGCGCTGGCAGCGCGTCTGGGACGACAAGGCGATCTTCGCCACCAAGAACGACGATCCACGCGAGAAGTATTACGTGCTCGAGATGTTCCCGTATCCGTCGGGGCGCATCCATATGGGCCATGTCCGCAACTATACGATGGGCGACGTCGTTGCGCGCTTCCAGCGCGCGCAAGGCAAGAACGTGCTGCATCCGATGGGCTGGGATGCGTTCGGCCTGCCCGCCGAAAACGCCGCCATCGAGCGCAAGGTTGCCCCGAAGGCCTGGACCTATGAGAACATCGCATCGATGAAGAAGCAGCTGCAGACCATGGGTCTGTCGCTGGACTGGTCGCGCGAATTCGCAACTTGCGACCCTACCTACTACAAGCATCAGCAGAAGATGTTTCTCGATTTCATGCGTGCAGGTTTGGCGGAACGCAAGAAGTCCAAGGTGAACTGGGATCCGGTCGATCATACCGTGCTGGCCAACGAGCAGGTGATCGACGGCCGCGGTTGGCGCTCCGGCGCGCTGGTGGAACAGCGCGAGCTGACCCAGTGGTTCTTCAAGATCAGCAAATATTCCGACGAACTGCTGACTGCACTGGATACGCTGGATCGCTGGCCCGACAAGGTGCGCCTGATGCAGCGCAACTGGATCGGCAAGTCGGAAGGTCTGTACTTTGAATTCGGACTGATCGGCGCACCCGCCGGCTTCGACAAACTGCCGGTGTTCACGACACGGCCTGACACCATGTATGGCCCGACTTTCGCTGCGGTCTCGCCGGATCATCCGCTGACGAAAGCGCTGGCCGAGAAGGATCCGAAGGTCGCTGCCTTCATCGAGGAATGCCACCGCATGGGCACCTCGCAGGCCGAGATCGACACCGCCGAGAAGCTCGGCTTCGACACGGGCATCAAGGTCACGCATCCCGCCGACGCATCATGGACGCTTCCACTTTACGTCGCGAACTTCGTGCTGATGGATTACGGCACCGGCGCCATCATTGGCTGCCCGGCGCATGACCAGCGCGATCTGGATTTCGCGCGCAAATACGATCTACCGGTGCTCGACGTGTTCGTGCCCGTCGGCAGCGAAGAGCGCGTTGGTAACATTGCTTTCACACCGGCGAAAAGCGAGACCGTGCAGTATGTCCGTTGGGTGGGTGAACCCGGCGTGATGACCTGCGAAGAAGCGATGAAGAAGTCGCTCGATATTTTCGAGAAGGACGGCTGGGGCAAGCGCGAGATCAATTTCCGCCTGCGCGATTGGGGTATCTCACGACAGCGCTATTGGGGCTGCCCGATCCCGATCATCCACTGCCCGAGCTGCGATATCGTGCCGGTGCCAGACACGGACCTGCCCGTGGTGCTGCCGGAGGATGTTTCTTTCGACAAGCCGGGCAACGCGCTGGATCATCATCCGACCTGGAAACATGTGAAGTGCCCCAATTGCGGCGCGGATGCGCGGCGCGAAACCGATACGATGGACACGTTCGTGGACTCGTCCTGGTATTTCACGCGCTTTACCGATCCGTGGAACACGACGGCACCGACGACCACCGCTGTCGCCAATCGCATGATGCCGGTCGATCAGTATATCGGCGGCGTCGAGCACGCGATCCTGCATCTGCTCTACAGTCGTTTCTTTACCCGCGCGATGAAGGCGACCGGTCACGTCAATTTCGACGAACCGTTTGCCGGCATGTTCACCCAGGGCATGGTCGTTCACGAGACCTACAAGAAGCAGGACGGCACCTTCGCCTCGCCCGCCGAAATCAACATCACCGGCGATGGGGACGGTCGCCGGGCGACCATGCTGGCCGACGGCTCGCCGGTGGAGATCGGCTCCATCGAGAAGATGTCGAAGTCGAAGCGCAACACGGTTGATCCCGACGACATCATGGGGACCTACGGCGCCGATACCGCCCGCTGGTTCATGCTGTCGGATTCGCCGCCGGACCGCGACGTGATCTGGAGCGAGGAAGGCGTCAAGGGCGCCTCGCGCTTCGTGCAGCGCCTGTGGCGGCAGGTCAACGAATCAGCCGCCCACGGCAAATCGGTGCCGGCAGCCCGGCCGGCCGAATTCGGCCCCGATGCGCTGGCGATCCGCAAGGCCGCCCATGGCGCGCTCAGCAAGGTCTCGACCGAGATCGAAAAGCTGCATTTCAACGTCTGCCTCGCGCATATCCGCGAGTTTTCCAATGTGCTGGGTGAAGCCCTGGCATGGCCGGGAACCCCGGCCCCGGATGTCTGCTGGGCGCTCCACGAGGCCTCGGTCATTCTTGTTCAACTGTTTGCGCCGATGATGCCGCATCTGGCCGAGGAATGCTGGGGCGTACTCGGGCAGAAGGGCATGATTTCGGAAGCCCGTTGGCCGCAAATCGAGCCCAATCTGCTGGTTGAAGACACTATGACCCTGCCGGTGCAGGTCAATGGCAAGAAGCGCGGAGAAGTCACAGTGGCCCGGGAAGCGACGAACCCGGAAATTGAGGCTGCCGCTCTGGCGCTCGATGCTGTAAAACAGGCTCTCGACGGCAAGCCCGTCAAGAAGGTCATTGTCGTCGCCCAGAGGATCGTGAATGTTGTCGGCTAAATCCCGCATTGCCGCCCGGCTCATGGTCGTCGCCACCCTGGCGGCGCTGACGGCTGGCTGCTTCCAGCCGATGTATGCCGAGCGTGGCGATGGCAAACCTGGCCTGCGCGAGAAACTACAGGGCGTTGAAGTTCCGCCGCTGGAATATCCCAATGCATCGCCGCAGGCCCGCGTAGGCGTGGCGATCCGTAACGCGCTGATGTTCAAGATGTATGGTAGCGCCACCGGTCTGCCCCCGACCTATCAGCTGAAGATCCGCTTCAACCCGAGCCGGACCTCACTGATTGTCGATCCGAACACTGCGCTGCCGACCAGCGAAAATTACGGCATCGACGCGACCTATGGTCTGATCGAGATTGCCACCGGTAAGCAGGTTTTGACCGGAAGCACCTTCTCCCGCGTTACCTATGACATCCCCGGCCAGATGCAGCGCTTCGCCCGGGCTCGCGCCTATCGCGACGCCGAAGACCGCGCTGCGGGCGAGATCGCCGACAACATCAATACCCGTCTGGCGTCGTTCTTCTACGCCGGCACCTAAGTACGCCGCGTGGTTGCGCTTCGCGGAAAAGAAATCGACGCGTTTCTGGCCAGGCCCGACGCCGGCCGGCCGATTATCCTGCTCTACGGAGCTGACGCCGGACTCGTCCGCGAACGCGCCGACGCGCTGATGAAATCCGCGGTCGACGATCCCAATGATCCGTTTTCGTTGGTCCGCATGGACGGCGACGATCTTGCCGCCGAGCCGTCGCGCCTTGTCGAAGAGGCCATGACGGTGCCGCTGTTCGGCGGACGACGGGCGATCCGCGTCCGCGCAGGCTCCAAGAATTTTTCGGCCGGCGTCGATACGCTCGCCGACACCGACATCAAGGATTGCCGCATCGTCATCGAGGCCGGCGAGCTCAGGCCGGAATCGCCTTTGCGGAAAGTCTGCGAGAAGGCCAAAACCGCGGTGGCCATCGCCTGTTATCCAGACACCGAGCGCGATCTTGCAAAGCTCATCGACGAAGAGCTGCGCATCTCGAATCTCCGCATGGCACCCGAGGCGCGGGCCACTCTCATGGCGCTGCTCGGCGGCGATCGCCAGGCTTCGCGTAACGAACTGCGCAAGCTGACGCTCTACGCCCATGGCACCGGCGAAGTCACACTCGACGATGTCATGGCTATCGTCGCAGACGCGTCCGAATTGAAGATCGATCCGATCGTCGATGGCGCCTTTGCAGGAAATCCCACAGCGGTGGAAGTCGAGTTCAACAAAGCGATGATCGCGGGCACCTATCCCGGCATGATCATGATGGCCGCGCAGCGCCAGGCCGCATTGCTGCACAAAGCCAGCCTGCTGGTCGAGGCCGGCAGTTCAGCGTCATCCGCCGTCGAGAGCGGGTTTCCGCGGCTGCATTTCTCGCGCAAGGGAACGGTCGAAGCAGCTTTGCGGAATTTCTCGGCACAGCGGCTGGTGAACATCATCGACCAGCTCGCCATCGCCGCCCTCGATGTCCGCAAGCAAAACGCCCTCGGCGCGGTGATCGCACAGAGGGCGTTGATGTCGATTGCCGTGAACGCAAGGCGGCGCGGTTAGCCTTCCGAATCCAGCCGCTTCAGAATCTCGTCGAGCTGATCGAGATCTCGATACTTGATGATCACGGTGCCGCCGGGATCGCGGTGATCTACAGCGACCTTCAGCCCGAGCACGTCGCTGACCCGCTTTTCCAGTGCGATCGTATCCGCATCCTTCGCTGCCTTGGGAGACGACGTGCGTGGCTTCTGCGGCGCACGCTCCGGAACGCCCTCTTCATGCGCGAGTGCTTCAGTCTGACGAACGTTCAGTCCCTCGGCAATGATCCGCTTCGCGGCGCTCGATGCGTCTGGCAGATTGATCAGTGCGCGGGCGTGACCGTTGGACAACTGCCCCGATGCGATCAGGCCCTGCACGTCTTCAGGCAGCTTGGTTAGACGCATCATGTTGGCGACATGGCTGCGGCTCTTGCCCACGATTTTCGCGATATCTTCCTGGCTGTGTTTGTAGGTCTCAGCGAGCGCGTGATAGCCCTGCGCCTCTTCCATCGCGTTGAGGTCTTCGCGCTGCACGTTCTCGATGATCGCGATTTCCATCGCGGCCGAATCCGTCACGTCGAGCGGTACAATCGGCACTTCGTGCAGACCGGCGATCTGCGACGCACGCCAGCGGCGCTCGCCGGCGATGATCTCGAAGCGATCGTTGCTGCCCTTCACCGGGCGCACCACGATCGGCTGGATCACGCCATGCTGCTTGATCGAGGCCGCAAGTTCGCTGAGCTCCGCATCCGCAAAGGTGCGGCGCGGATTACGCGGGTTGGCCTTGAGAAATTCGATCGGCACCTTGCGCTGGTTGCGCGAAGGACGCTCGACATGTGCGGCCTCGCCGCCGACATCGCCGATCAGACTTGCAAGACCGCGGCCTAACCGCGAACGCGCTTCATCGGCCATCGCCAATCCCCTTGAACTCATCGCACCACTCCGCACTTAAACTTGAAATTCAGACCGCAGGAGCAATGGCGCAAAGTTCACCGCATCCTGAAAAATTATCGACGCAACGTCTCAGTGAGCGGTGCGCAGATCGCGCTCGCGCTGGATGACTTCGGTCGCGAGCCGCAGATAGGCTTCGGAGCCCGAGCATTTCAGATCATAGACCAGCACCGGCTTGCCATAGGACGGCGCTTCCGAGATGCGGACGTTGCGCGGGATCATGGTCTCGTAGACCTTGCTGCCCATGAATTCGCGCACGTCGGCGACGACCTGATTCGACAGGTTGTTGCGCGCGTCGAACATGGTCATCACGATGCCATGAATCGAAAGGTTCGGGTTCAGCGTCGAGCGCACCTGCTCCACCGTCTGCAGCAATTGCGACAGACCTTCGAGTGCGAAGAACTCACACTGCAGCGGAACGAGGATCGCATCCGACGCAGCCATCGCATTGACCGTCAGAAGATTGAGCGAAGGCGGGCAGTCGATCAGCACATAGGTGTAGTCGGAGCCCGGCGAGACATTGTTGTTCAGTTCGCCGATCGCGTCGCGCAGCCGGAAGGCGCGGTCGCGGGCCGAACCGAGTTCGAGCTCAAGGCCTGAAAGATCCATGGTCGATGCCGCGATATGCAGGCGCGGCACCGCGGTTACGACGACTGCATCGCGCAGCGGGGCTTCGCCGATCAGTACGTCATAGGTCGAGCAGTTGCGATTACGACGATCGATGCCGAGACCGGTGGACGCATTGCCCTGCGGATCGAGGTCAACGATCAACACGCGCTCACCGATAGCGGCGAGTGCCGTACCGAGATTGATCGCGGTGGTGGTCTTGCCGACGCCGCCCTTCTGGTTCGCCAGCGCCAGGATGCGCGGATGTCCAGGCACCGTATTTGACGTATGCTCTTGATATTCCTGATCAATTACGGTCATTTGCGTGGCCATTTTGGTTTGCGGACGGGGGCAGTCGCTCGATCCGGTCGAGTTCGACGATCCAGCCTTGTCCACCGGTCAGGCTGGCATGCAGTCGCGGGCTTAGTTTCCAATATCTAGTAGCTTCGGTCAATTCCGATTCTACATCTTGACCCTTGAGAAATAAGGCCTTTGTGCCCGGCTTCATGAAGGGTTCGGCGAAACCGATGACGATATGTAACGAAGCAACCGCACGAGCGGTGATGCAATCGACATGCTCGGGAAATCTATCCACATTATCCCCGATGTCAGCGAGATGAACTGTCCCCGGGGCTTGCGTCACACGTAGCGCTTCGCGCAGGAACGCCGCCTTCTTGGCGTTGCGCTCGACGAGATGAACATGTCCGCCGGCAACATCGCCCATCGCACAGGCCAGTACCACACCGGGAAAGCCGCCGCCGCTGCCGAAGTCCAGCCAAGTCTTTGCACCCGGCGCAAGATTCAAGAGCTGCAGCGAATCCGAGATATGGCGGGTCCAGAGATTTGGAAGTGTGGCGGGCGAAATCAGATTGGTCTTGGCCTGCCATTGCAGCAGCAGATCGACATAGCGATTAAGCCGCGCCTCCGTTTCACGTGAAACAGGTGTCAGCCGCAGCGCCGCAGCCTTGTCGGCATCGAGCCGGGGTGCAGGAGCAGCTTGCTGGGATCGTTGAGCCATTGGATTGTCTGTCAGAGGATTGGGACCCATCCATACTCTGAGTCCATTTTTCCCGCTATCGATTTGCCCCGCCACTACGACGAATCCGAACGAAAAGACCCGATGGCAGAGCGACCGACATATCAGGAGGCCCTGCGACGCGCCGATCTGCTCAGGATCCTGGCGCCGTTCGACCCACATACTGTTGGCACTCTCCCTCTTGGAGTTGCTCGATCTGGCGGCGATATCGATATTGTCTGCTGCGCGGTCGATCGCTGTGGCATCGCGGCTTTGCTTTGGGAGCATTTCGGCGACGCCGATGGCTTCGCGATCTATCAATGGTCGGCCAAAGGCCGACCTCTCATCGGAAGGTTCTAAGCGTATGGATGGTCATTTGAAATCTTTGCGAGCACTGATCCCGTCCATGAGCAGCCCGGTTGGCAGCATTTCGAGGTGGAGCGGAGGCTTCTTGATCTCGGCGGATCGGTCTTGCGGGCTGCGATCCTGGCGCTTCGGAGCGCCGGGGTGAAGACGGAGCCCGCTTTCGCGACCGTACTGGATCTTCCAGGTGATCTCTATCGAGCCGTGAGCGAGTTGTTCGGCTTGCCCGATGACCGATTGTTTGAATTGCTGACGAAGAGTGGCTTCAAAAGCGGATCGAGGGCCATTGAGCTGCGGGATGGTGAGCACAAAGGGAGCTGAACACCATGAGTGATGGCGCGACGCTGCAACGAATGGCCCTGGCCCTCGATGGGGTCAGCGCTGCCCCACACTTTGACCGGACCGCTTTCAAGACAAAGCGCATCTTCGTGACACTTGCTGCCGATGGTCTGACGGCAAACTTCCGGTTCTCCCCGGATGAGCAAGCGCTCAAATGCGCTGTCCTGCCCGACGCATTTTCACCACTCCCCAATGCCTGGGGTCAGCAGGGCTGGACTCTCGGAGTGCTTTCGAAGCTCCGTGAGGATGATCTGGCAAGTGCGCTTGAGGTGGCATGGCGCCACGCGCAGGCAGTGTCTCGGAAGAAAGCAGCTCGGAAATGATGCTGACGATCTGTTTCACGTGAAACAGATTAAGCGACACCAGCGGTCTGCTTCTTCCGCGCTTCGCGGCGCAGATAGGCTGCAAGAATTCCCAGCGCGGCGGGAGTCATGCCGTCGAGACGTCCCGCCTGCCCCACAGTGTGTGGAAGCGCCGCTTTCAGCTTCGCCCGGGCCTCGTTGGACAGGCCGGGGACCGCATCATAGTCGACATCGACCAGCGCGAGACTCTCATCCCGGCGGAAAGCCTCAACATCGGCTGTCTGCCGCTTCAGATAGACATCATATTTGGCGTCGATCTCGATATGAGTCCCGATCGCTGGGTCAACGGCCGACAATTCCGGCCAGATCCGGGTCACGCTTGCCCATTCGGTCTCCGGATAGGACAGGAGATCGAAGGCGGAGCGGCGCTGGCCGTCGTGATTGAGCGCCAGACCATGCTTCGCCGCCCCGTTCGGGGTAATCGAAAGCGCCTGGGTGAGCGCCTTGCCGGCTGCAAGAGCTTCCATCTTGGCGCCATGCCGGACGGCACGAACGCTGCCGATACAACCCAGGGCGATACCCTTGTCGGTCAGGCGCTGGTCAGCGTTGTCGGCACGTAGTGTGAGGCGATACTCGGCCCGCGAGGTGAACATCCGATAGGGTTCGGTGATCCCGCGGGTGACCAGATCGTCGATCATTACGCCGAGATAGCCGTCAGCACGGTCGAATACGACCGGCGCAGCGCCACTCGCCGCGAGCGCCGCATTCAGACCGGCAACGAGCCCCTGGGCGGCGGCTTCTTCGTAGCCGGTGGTGCCATTGATCTGGCCGGCCAGAAACAGGCCCGGCACGCGCTTGGTCTGCAGGGTCGGATCAAGTTCGCGGGGATCGACATGGTCATATTCGATCGCATAGCCCGGGCGGACCATACGGACCCGCTCCAGACCGGGGATCGAAGCCAGGATCGCGGCCTGAACCTCCTCGGGCAGCGAGGTCGAGATGCCATTCGGATAGACTGTGGGGTCGTCGAGGCCTTCCGGCTCCAGGAAGATCTGATGGCCGTCGCGGTCGCCAAAGCGGACGATCTTATCCTCGATGGACGGGCAATAGCGCGGCCCCGAGCTCTTGATCTGACCGGAATACATCGGCGAGCGATGGACATTGGCCCGGATCACCTCATGGGTCGCCGGTGTGGTGCGCGTGATGCCACACTGGATCTGCGGATTGGTGATCCGCTCAGTCATGACCGAAAACGGCTCTGGCGGATCGTCGGCAGACTGCATCTCGACCCCGGCCCAGTCGATGGTGGTCCCATCGAGCCTTGGTGGCGTGCCAGTCTTCAGACGTCCGAGTGTAAAGCCGACACGCTCGAACGCCCTGGACAGGCCGAGCGCCGGGGCTTCATCGATCCGGCCGGCGGGCCAATTCTTCTCGCCGAGATGGATCAAGCCGCGCAGGAAGGTGCCAGTGGTGATGACCACCGAGCCGGCAGCGACTTCGCGGCCATCGGCCAGGCGGATACCAGCGACTCCGCCATTGGCCATGAGCAGATCGTCGGCTTCGCCTTCGATCACGCTCAGATTTTCGGTGGCGACGATCGCCGCCTGCATGGCTGCGGCATAAAGCTTGCGGTCGGCCTGGGTGCGCGGGCCGCGCACGGCGGGGCCCTTCTTGCGGTTGAGCATGCGGAACTGAATGCCGCCGGCATCGGCAACGCGGCCCATCAACCCGTCCAGCGCATCGACCTCGCGGACCAAATGACCCTTGCCGAGACCGCCGATCGCCGGGTTGCAGGACATCGCGCCGATGGTCGCAAACTGATGTGTAACCAGAGCCGTGCGCGCGCCCAGCCGTGCAGCGGCAGCCGCGGCTTCGCAGCCGGCATGGCCTCCCCCGATTACGATGACGTCGAATTTGTCCTGCATGGCCGCAGCTTCTAGCGCGGGTGGGGCCGGGATTGAAGAGAAATCCACAGGCGGTGTTTCACGTGAAACAAGGTTCCGGCGGATGCCTCGAACAGCTCAGAGACTGTTTCACGTGAAACACCCTCACCCGCTCGTCAGAGCGGGTCTTTCCGACGAAGCAATCCAGCCTTCATTTTTGTACTGGGAACTCTCGCCCGTGGGTTGCTTCGCTCCATTCGCATGAGTGGCTGACGGGGAGACGATTTATCATGAATATTGATTCATAACTTTAATAAATGAACTAATAAATATTACTTACCTATACAAAAGTCTCGGAAGATACTGTCCAGAACATCCTCGACGTCCACCCGCCCCAGCAAGCGCCCTAATTGCTGCGACGCAGCACGTAAATCCTCGGCAATGAATTCTTCACCCCGCCCCGCCGACTCTGCGGCATGCCGCAGCAAATCTGCCGCGCTGCGCAGCAAAATCCGCTGGCGATCACGGGTGATCCATCCGGATTCACCGGAGCCGAAATACTGCGCAGCAAAATCCACCAGCAATCCCATGAGCTGAGGCAGCCCATCGCCCCTTTCAGCCGAGATGGAAATCATCAGATCCAGACCTCCGGCTCCTGCCAGATCCATCTTGTTGCGTACAACCCAGACCGGCACGTCGGAACCCGACAGCCATTGATCGGGGTCAGACCCAGACGCCGCCGCGTCAACGAGCCAGAGCACGAGATCGGCCTCGGCCGCCCGCCTCCGCGCCCGGCGTACGCCCTCCTCCTCCACCGGATCAGCCGTCTCGCGAATGCCTGCTGTGTCGATAATCGTCACCGGATAGCCATCCAGATCGAGCTGCACCTCGATAATGTCCCGGGTAGTTCCGGCATGCGGCGATACGATCGCCACATCGCGCCGGGCGAGCTGGTTCATCAATGTGGACTTGCCGACATTCGGCTGTCCCGCGATAGCCACGACCAGGCCATCCCGTAGGCGTTCACTACGCCCCTGCGCGGACAACACGTCTTCAATTTCCCGATAGAGTGCCGACGCCTTGGCCAAAGCCGGCGCCAGCAGTTCTGCTGACACGTCACCCTCATCAGAAAAATCGATACCGACTTCCACCAGGGCCAGCGCCTCGACGATCTGCTGCCGCCAGTTACGCGCCTTGTCCCCGAGCAGTCCCTTGAGTTGCCGCAGCGCCTGACGCCGCTGTCGATCGGTGTCCGCGTGAATCAGATCGTCGAGGCCTTCCGCCTCGGTCAGGTCCAGCTTGCCGTTCTCGAAAGCGCGGCGGGTGAATTCGCCGGGTTCCGCCGGCCGCAAGCCATCGATCGCCGCCAGTGCTTCAAACAAGGAAGCCAGCACCGCACGTCCGCCGTGGATATGAAACTCGGCGACATCTTCCCCGGTCGCACTGGCCGGTCCCGGAAACCACAGCACCACCGCATCGTCGATCGGGCCGAGCTTCTCGTCTGACAGCAGAACATGAGTCGCCAGTCGTGGCACTGGCAGGTTCTTCGCCAGACGCCCCAGAGCCTGCCCCGCCAGTGGACCCGACACGCGCACGATGGCGATCGCCGTTGGCGGTCGGCCGGAAGACAATGCGTAGATGGTCTGGTCGCGTGGGTGCATCGCCTATTTGCCGATGGGGGTGGCGGGATGCAATGGGGATTCTGGCTCCGAAATCCCATCCATACCGTTCTTAGGGTCTGCACTTCAGCCGGCTTCGCCGACTTCCGTACATTCCGGAACGATAGTGAGCGACGGCGCACAAAACGAAAAGAGCGCCGCTGCTTTCGCAACGGCGCTCTTCGAAATCCTGAGACTGTTCGTTCGAACAGCTCCTGAACTTACGTATTCATCGAGTCGAAGAATTCCGAGTTGTTCTTCGTGTTGCGGAGCTTGTCCAGCAGGAAGTCGATGGCATCCATCGTGCCCATCGGATTGAGAATTCGGCGCAGCACATACATCTTCTTGAGCAACTGCGGATCGGTAATGAGCTCTTCCTTGCGGGTGCCCGAGCGCGAGATATCGATCGCCGGGAAGGTCCGCTTGTCCGAAACCTTGCGGTCCAGGATGAGTTCCGAGTTACCGGTGCCCTTGAATTCTTCGAAGATGACTTCGTCCATACGGCTGCCGGTATCGACCAGCGCGGTGGCGATGATGGTCAGCGAACCACCTTCCTCCACGTTACGGGCGGCACCGAAGAAACGCTTCGGACGCTGCAGCGCGTTGGCGTCGACACCACCGGTCAGCACCTTGCCGGACGACGGCACCACGGTGTTGTAGGCGCGGCCGAGACGGGTAATCGAATCCAGCAGGATGACGACGTCGCGGCCATGCTCGACCAAGCGCTTGGCTTTCTCGATCACCATTTCGGCGACCTGGACGTGACGTACCGCGGGCTCGTCGAAGGTCGAGGAAACGACTTCGCCCTTCACCGAACGCTGCATGTCGGTGACTTCTTCCGGACGTTCATCGATCAGAAGAACGATCAGATAGCATTCCGGATGATTCGCCGTGATCGAATGCGCGATGTTCTGCATCAGCACGGTCTTACCCGTACGCGGCGGCGCGACGATCAGTGCGCGCTGGCCCTTGCCGATCGGCGCGACGATATCGATGACACGCGCCGAGAGATCGCGGCGGGTCGAATCTTCCAGCTCGAGGCGGAAGCGCTGATCCGGGAAGAGAGGGGTGAGGTTGTCGAAATTGACCTTGTGCTTCGACTTCTCGGGATCTTCGAAATTGAGCGTATTGACCTTGAGCAAAGCGAAATAGCGTTCGCCTTCCTTCGGGCTGCGGATATGGCCTTCCACAGTATCGCCGGTACGCAGGCCAAAGCGGCGGATCTGCGAAGGCGAGACGTAGATGTCATCCGGGCCCGGCAGGTAATTCGCATCGGGCGACCGCAAGAAGCCGAAGCCGTCGGAGAGGACTTCAACCACGCCTTCGCCGATAATGTCGGTTTCCTTGATCGCGAGCTGCTTCAAGCTGGCGAACATCAGCTCCTGCTTGCGCATGGTGCTGGCATTTTCGACCCCGAGCTCTTCCGCAAACGAGACAAGCTCGGCTGGCGTCTTGGCCTTGAGGTCCTGGAGTTTCATTTCCCGCATTGGGAGGGGTCCTGTGGAAAGTCGGGGAGGGAGCGCAAGATAGCGGAGACGGATGCGGACGCTGGAAAAGATCGGGAAAGTCCGCAGGTCTCTGGCAAGGAAGTCTTGAGCGAGGAAGGTGCTGAAGAAGCTTCAAACCTGATGCGGTGGCCGGTTCAAAAAACGAAACCGGTGCAAACCACATCCGCCTGCGTGGGGTGGGATGACGCGAATATAGAAAATCACAGGGTGTCGCGCAAGGAGCCGAAACGGCGGTTGTGATGAGAAATTTCGCCTAGAACGGCTTCACGATCACCAAAATCACGATCACGATCATTAAAAATGTCGGTATCTCATTGATAAAACGATAGAATTTAGAAGACCGCTTGTTTTTGTCCTGAGCAAAATCACGCACCCGGCCGCTCAGGAAGCCATGAACCCCGGACATCAGCAGTACCAGCGTCAGTTTGACGTGAAACCAGCCCGCACTGAACCAGTGACCCGCCCAGGCCAGATACAGGCCGAGGATCCAGGTTGCGATCATCGCTGGGTTGATGATCGCCCTGAGCAGACGACGCTCCATCACCTTGAAAGTTTCGGATTGCTTCGAGCCGATCTCCGCATCGCAGTGATAGACGAACAGTCGCGGCAGATAGAGCATGCCCGCCATCCACGAGATGACGGCGATCACATGCAGCGCCTTGGCCCATTCATACATTCGAAAGTTCTTTCCAGCATCACTGCGTCACATCGCACGTGCTGACACCGGAACATTTCACCGGAAAGCCGCGTTGCAGGACACGCCGATACAGAGCGGATCGTCGCACTATCCGCAAGCCATCCTTCTCTTAAATAATATTTATAGAATCTTAGGTTTGAGTCTAAGTGACAGTGGATTTCAGCCGCCCAAAACAATCCCAGAACTGTCCCGCGCTTATGCACATCGCCGCGTGATTTTCCGTCAGCCGCTTGCATGCAATATCCATATGCAGCGCAAGGGCTTACCGTCGTCGTGCACTGGATTATCCCAAGACAAACCCGGATAACCCCATTATCATTTCAGGCAGCCTCAGAGCTTTTCCTTTTCATGAGCCCTGTGAAGAAAAAACCGAGTTATCCCGGGCCTGCAGCGGCGGTGGTCGATATCCCGGAAAAGCTCCACAGAGATTCACAGGACATACACGATCATGGTGCCCACCACCGGCAGCTATTTTCATCTCCATCTGGTCTCCGATTCGACCGGTGAGACGCTGATCACGGTGGCCCGCGCCGTCGCCGCGCAATACGCCAATGTCACGCCCGTCGAACATGTCTACCCGCTGGTCCGCAGCCAGAAGCAACTCGATCGCGTGCTTTCCGAAATCGAGGAAGCGCCGGGCATCGTTCTCTTTACGCTGCTGGAAAAAGATCTCGTCGGCCGGCTAGAAGCCAAGTGCCAGGAAATCAACAGCCCGAGCCTGTCGATTATCGGGCCCGTGATGCAGCTTTTTCAGGCCTATCTCGGTGCGTCGACCACCGGCCGCGTCGGTGCGCAACACACGCTCAATGCCGAATATTTCAAGCGCATTGACGCGCTGAATTATTCGATGATGCATGACGACGGCCAGCATGTCGAAGGCCTCGAAGAAGCCGACGTGGTTCTCGTTGGCGTATCGCGCACGTCGAAGACGCCAACATCGATCTATCTTGCCAATCGTGGTGTGCGCACGGCCAACGTGCCGCTCGTCCCCGGCATCCCCATTCCCCATCAGCTTGAGACGTTGAAAAACCCGCTGGTGGTCAGCCTGCACGCGACGCCGGAGCGGTTGATTCAGATTCGCCAGAATCGGCTTCTCAGCATTGGCAGCGACACAACCAATGACGACTATATTGATCGCCAGTCGGTCACCGATGAAGTGACCTATGCGCGCAAGCTCAGCGCCAAATACGGCTGGGCTTTATTGGAAGTGACACGTCGCTCGATCGAGGAAACCGCGGCGGCCATCATGAAACTGTTGGCCGATCGCCAGCGTCAGAGGATGTCCGAATGACCATTTGGTGCGGCGTGCAGTCGCTGATTCTGGCGTCGCAGAGTTTGGCCCGTCGTGAGTTGCTGGCCAATGCTGGCATTACGTTTGATGCGATGCCCGCGGATATAGACGAGCGCGACATTCAGCAGAAATCCGGATTGACTGCACCGGGCGAGATCGCAGCCTTGCTCGCCGAGCGGAAGGCCGCCTTCATCTCGCTGCGCCATCCCGGTCGCTATGTTCTTGGCGCCGACCAGACCCTGGCGCTGGGTGACAGGATGTTCAGCAAACCTGCAGGCCGCGAACAGGCTGCGGAACAACTCGCCGCACTTGCTGGCCGGACTCACGAATTGCATTCAGCGCTTGCCGTCGTTTGCGATGGCGCGACGTTGTTCTCCAATGTCTCGGTGGCGCATATGACCATGCGCAAGCTGGATGATGCCGCAATCAATGCCTATCTTGATGCCGCGGGCGACAGGGTGACGACGAGTGTCGGCGCCTATCAGCTTGAAGGGCTGGGTGTGCATCTGTTCGAGTTGATCGAAGGCGATCACTTTACAATTCTCGGTCTGCCACTACTGCCGCTGCTGAGTTTCCTGCGCGGCGAAGAGATGATCGCGATCTGATTTTAATGAGGGCTTGATGCGCGTATTGGGGCTGACGGGTTCGATCGGGATGGGCAAATCCACCACGGCGAAGTTGTTCATGGAAGCCGGGGTGCCAGTCTATGATGCCGACGCTACCGTGCACATGATCTATGAGGGTGAGGCTGCACCGCTGATTGAAGCGGCGTTTCCCGGAACCACCGTGAACGGCAAGGTCGATCGCACGAAGCTCTCGCCGCTGGTGGTGCACGATGCTGCCGCCATGAAGAAGCTGGAGCAGATTGTGCATCCCCTGCTCGGCGCCTATCACAGGAAGTTCCTGGACGATGCGGAGAAATCGGGCGCGCCGGTGGCGGTGGTCGATGTGCCCCTGCTCTATGAGACCGGTGGCGAAAAACGCGTCGATGCCGTGGTCGTGGTGTCCACCAATCCCGAGCAACAGCGTGAACGCATTCTCGCGCGCGAGGGTATGACGGCCGAGAAACTCGATGCCATTTTGGCGCGGCAGCTGCCTGACGCTGAAAAGCGCAAGCGCGCCGACTTCGTGGTGGATACGTCGAACGGATTGGACCCTGTACGGGAGCAGATCCGTGAAATTCTCGCCGAGGCTGTTAAGATGCCACGCAGAAGACCCTAATCCTGGGCCCTGATTGCCCCTTGATTCGACAACCGGCTTATTTCGATGCGCGAAATCGTCATGGATACCGAAACCACCGGCCTGGATCCCCTCCGGGGCGATCGACTGGTGGAAATCGGTTGCCTCGAAATCTTCAACCGGATGCCGACCGGCCAGACCTTCCATGTTTACATCAATCCCGAACGCGACATGCCACAGGAAGCGTTCAACGTGCACGGGCTGTCGGCCGAGTTCCTGTCGACCAAGCCGCTGTTCCACGAGGTGGTTGACGACTTCCTGGCCTTCATCGGCGATTCGCCGCTGGTGATTCATAATGGCATGTTCGACCTCGGCTTCATCAATGCCGAACTCGATCGCATCAAGCGCCCGCCGGTGCCACGCGATCGTCTCGTCGATACGCTGCTGCTGGCGCGCCGCAAGCATCCTGGTGTGTCGAACAAGCTCGACGATCTCTGCGCCCGCTATGCGATCGACAATTCCCGCCGCACCAAGCACGGCGCACTGCTCGACTCCGAATTGCTGGCGGAGGTCTATATCGACCTGATCGGCGCCCGGCAGTCGCAACTGATTCTGGCGGACGAAGCACCAGCGCAGCCAACCGGCAGTATCAATGACGCTCCACGCCGCCAGCGCGAGATTGCGCTCGCGCCGCGCGTGACCGAAGCGGATCGCATCGAGCACCGCGCCTTTGTCGCGACCATGGGCGACAAGGCGATCTGGAATGAATTTCTGGGACCGGCGTCATAAAACGAAAATGGCCGGGACAAGCCCGGCCATGACGTAAACTGGTTGGCAAAAATCGCCGAACTTAGTTCGACTTGCCAGCCTCGGCCTGCCCCTGGCGTTCCATGTTCTGGCGATACAGACCGACAAAATCCACGGGGTCGAGCATCAGCGGTGGGAAGCCGCCATCGCGCACCGCGGTGGCGATGATCTCACGGGCGAAGGGGAACAGCAGGCGCGGGCATTCGATCATGATCAGCGGGTGCAGGTTTTCCTGCGGCACGTTGACGATGCGGAACACGCCAGCATAGGCCAGTTCAAACGAGAACAGCACCGAGCCGGCGTTCTCTGCCTTGCCCTCGACCGACAGCGTCACTTCATATTCGCTCTCGGAGAGATTGTTGGCGCCGACATTGATCTGGATATTGATGTTCGGCTGCTGGGCCTGCGGCGCCAGCGAGGCCGGGGCGTTCGGATTCTCGAAGGAGAGATCCTTGGTGTACTGCGCCAGCACATTGAGCTGGGGGGGTGACTGCTCCGGAGGGGTACCGTTGCCGTTTGCCATCGAAAGTTCTCCTGAAGCGCTGTCGGGCGGGTGGAACCGGTTCGTCGCGGACCTCCGCGCGAACGGTCGAATGAGGTGATCGCGGCGAGTGGCTATCATAGGCCTGCGGCACTCCACAAGGATGCCCCCGCCACAACCTGGACGCTAGAAAATCGCTGGTTTGACCCATCACTTGGGCATGCAGGCGCAAAACCGGTCATATTCGTCCCGAATTCACGTTAAATGACTGAAAGTGCGGGTTTTCCTCGCCCGATCCGATTTCCTCCGCCGGGCAAACGCGCTAGAATTTATCGAACCGGTTGCGGTCGAGGCTGCCGGCGCGAAGGCCGCTTTGCCGCAGCTCGACACGATGGCGCGCCATTGGCTGGGCTTAGTTTCATGTCTACATGGAGCAGGTCCGCCCATGATGCGATCTCCCGACCTTGGGGAGCCGATTTCAGGACTGCGATGGGCGGCATAGTCTTCCGCCGGGCATGCCCGGCACCGATCAGAAAGCAATAAGACGTGGACATTTACACCATCATCTTCCTGGCACTGGCGGTCTTCATTTTCATCCGCCTGCGCAATGTGCTCGGACAGCGCACCGGCGAGGAGCGTCCGCCCTTCGACCGTGCTGCGCGTGATGTTCTGCCGCCCGAAGGCAATGTCGTGCCGATGCCGGGCGGTCCCATCGATCAGGCTGCGCCGGCACCAGCCGCTGACGTCTCTCCCGCCGAGCGCTGGAAGGGCATCACCGAACCGGGTACGCCGCTTGCCGCGGGTCTCGATGCCATTGTGGAACAGGATTCGTCGTTCGATCCCCGCCATTTCCTTACTGGCGCCAAGGGCGCCTATGAAATGATCGTGCTGGCTTTTGCCAATGGCGATCGCCGCTCGCTGAAGGACTTGTTGTCGTCGGAAGTGTTCGACAGCTTCGATGCCGTCATCAAGGACCGCGAGAAGAACGAGCAGAAGACCGAGACCCGTTTCGTGTCGATCGACAAGGCCGAACTGGTTGGCGCCGAAGTGCGCGATCGCGCGGCGCAGCTCACCGTGCGTTTCGTGTCGCAGATGATCTCTGTGACGCGCGACAAGACTGGTGCCGTGGTCGACGGCAATGCCGATAAGGTCAGCGACATTACCGACGTCTGGACATTTGCCCGCGACATCACTTCGCGCGATCCGAACTGGAAGCTGGTTGGCACCGGCAGCGTGCAGTAACGCTGCCAGGCTCGGCCGGCTTGCCGCGCTGTGCGTGATTGCTGCTGCGTTGGTCCCCGCCTCGGCAGACGCACGGGCTCGGCGTCAAGCCAAGCACGCCAAACATGATCCTGCACAATTCGTGTATGTCCCGCGGCACAATCCTCCGCGGGAATGGCCGTTCGAATTCACCGGCAGCCAGTATGAGCCCGTCGCCTGGGCCGATATCGCTGGCTGGCGTGACGACGATCACCTCCTCGCCTTCCAGGCGTTTCGCACCAGCTGCAAGCCGATCGTTGCTCAACGCAATCCGTCAACGGATTCGAAGGCGCTCGGTACAACGCTCCGTGATCCCTGCCGTGCTGCCAGGAGCAGCGATATTTCCGACAGTGCCAAGGCCCGCGCCTTCTTCGAAGACCATTTCCTGCCGCTGCGAATCTCGCGTCTCGGCGAGCCCGAGGGTTTTGTCACCGGCTATTACGAGCCGGTGATCGACGGTTCGCGCGCAAAGACAGACGTCTACACCGTGCCGGTCTATCGTCGCCCTTCAAACCTGTTCGTGCGCGGCTATAGCCAGTCATCCGCCAGCATGCCGAATGGCGGCGATGTGTTTCGCAAGATCGGTCGCCGCAAGCTCGTGCCCTATTACGATCGCGGTGAGATCGAGGATGGTGCGATTGCGGGGCGCGGACTCGAGATCGTCTGGCTGAAGAGCCAGACCGATCTGCTGTTCACCCAGATCCAGGGCTCGGCACGCGTGCGCCTCGAAGACGGCGGCATGGTGCGGATCAATTACGATGCGCATAATGGCTATCGCTACACGCCGGTCGGCCGCGTGCTGATCGATCGTGGCATCATTCCGCGCGAACAGATGTCGATGCAGCGCATCCGGCAATACATGGAAGAAAATCCGGATGCTGCGAGTGAACTGCGCCGGCAAAATCGGTCCTATGTGTTCTTCCGCGAGGTGCAGCTCTCCGACAAGGACGAAGCCGTCGGCGCCCAGGGCGTGCCGCTGACGCCGGGTCGATCCATCGCCGTCGACAAGTCGCTGCATGTCTATGGCACGCCGTTTTTCATCGAAGGCGATCTGCCGGTGAATTCGGAGACGGCAAAGACGCCATTCCGTCGCCTCATGGTGGCGCAGGATACGGGGTCAGCCATCATCGGACCGGCCCGCGCCGATCTGTATTTCGGCGCCGGTGCCGAGGCGGGCCGTGTCGCCGGCCGCATGCGCCATCCCGCGCGTTTTGTGATGCTGGTGCCGAAGAGTCTCGATCCCTCTGCGCGCGGCCATCACATGCCGCTGCCCGATGCGCGCCCTTCGGCGGTAATTGCAAAGCTGTTTCCGCAGACGGAGCCTAAACCCGTCGAAGCGCCAAAGACCGAGATCACGACGGTCGATAATAAAGCAGGCGCCAAGTCGAATGCGACTGCAACAGCCAAGCCTGACACATCATCCGCAGCCAAAACTCCTGCGCCGGGCGTTACCAGCGCACCGCCTCTGCCCGCTGCTAAACCAGTTGCGGCTGGAGCCGCGGTGGCCCCGATGGCGGCAACACCTGCTCCACCCGCAGTGCCATTGCCCGAAGCACGCCCGCAGGCGGCGCCTCAGGAGACCCGCCAGGCTGCGGCCGGGGCGAAATCCCAAGTGAAGTCTGAAGTGAAATCCGACGTGCAGCCGGAGATGAGGCCCGAAGCTAAAACCAGGCGCGCCAAACCGAAGCGCCGTCTGTATCGTCGTGCGCCACAGCAGCCGCAGTCCCTGTTCCGTTTCCCCTGGCAATGAAGCGTTCACGTCCGCCGCAACTCATTGATCCCGTAGTGTCGCGCCGTCGTCGCGCGCTGAGCGAGGAAGAGCGTGAGCTTTGGGAACTGGTTGCCAAGCAGGTCAAGCCGCTGCGCAAGAAGCGTGTGGTCAAGCCTGATCCCGTGGAAGACGCGCCCGTACCTGTGAAAGTAGCGGCGCCTAAAAAGACTGTTTCAGCGCCGCCAATAGCCGTCAAACCCGCAAAGCCGGCACCGCCGCCTGTGCCACCATTGGCGCCGCTTGGCCGCCGCGAACGTTCGCAACTGTCGCGCGGCCGCAAGGAGATCGATGCGCGGATTGACCTGCACGGCATGACGCAGACGCGCGCGCATCACGCGCTGTCCGCATTCCTGCATCGGGCAAGTCACGAAGGTCTCACCTTCGTTCTGGTCATCACCGGCAAGGGCCGCACGGTAGGTCCTGAAGCCGAACGCGGCATCCTGCGCCGTCAGGTACCGCTCTGGCTGGGATTGCCGGAATTCCGGTCGCTGGTGGTGGGATTCGAGGAAGCGCATATCGGGCACGGCGGTGCGGGCGCGCTGTATGTGCGGATCAGGCGGGCAAGGTAGCCACAAGCTTGTCATTCGGGAATGCACGCAAGGCGGCGAAGCCGAATGAAGTGCAGACCCGGAATCTCGCAGTGATTGGGGCCGCGCGAGGTTCGAGGTTCGCGCAAAGGGCACGCCCTCAGCCACTCCAATCGGAGTGGCAGGAGACGACGAGATTGGCGAACTACAAAATAAACCGGCTCAAATCCGAATTTTTCGCCAGATCCCCCACATGCTTCTGCACATAGGCTGCATCGACCCGGATGGTCTCGCCGTTGCGATCCGGCGCCGCGAAGGAAATCTCGTCGAGCACGCGCTCCATCACCGTCTGCAAGCGTCGTGCGCCGATATTCTCGACGGTTGAATTCACCGCTACAGCAACGTCGGCCAGCGCATCGATGGCATCATCCGCAAACTCAAGCGTCACGCCTTCGGTCTGCAGCAGCGCGACGTATTGCTTGATCAGTGACGCTTCCGGCTCGGTAAGAATGCGGCGCATGTCATCGCGGGTCAGCGGGTTGAGCTCGACGCGGATCGGCAGGCGGCCCTGCAGTTCCGGCAGCAGGTCTGACGGCTTGGCGATATGGAACGCGCCGGAGGCGATGAACAGGATGTGGTCGGTCTTCACCGCGCCGTGCTTGGTGGAGACCGTGGTGCCCTCGATCAGCGGCAGCAGGTCGCGCTGCACGCCTTCGCGCGAAACTTCGCCACCGCTGCGGCCGTCGCGCACGCAGATCTTGTCGATTTCATCAAGGAAAACGATTCCGTTGTTCTCGACTACGTTGATGGCCTCCTGCACCAGTGCGTCGCTGTCGAGCAGCTTGTCGGCCTCCTCATTCACCAGCGGCTCATGCGCATCTTCGACACGGAGGCGGCGCGTCTTGGTGCCCTTGCCCATCCTGCCGAAGATATCGCCGATCGAGATCGCGCCCATCTGCGCGCCGGGCATGCCCGGGATTTCGAACATCGAGGGGCCGCCGGAGGACTGCACCTCGATCTCGATTTCCTTGTCGTTGAGCTCGCCGGCGCGAAGCTTCTTGCGAAACGATTCTTTCGTGGCCGCACTCGCGGTGGCGCCCACCAGTGCATCGACCACGCGATCTTCTGCCGCGAGTTGCGCGCGGGCCTGGACGTCCTTGCGCTTGCGCTCGCGGGTCAGCGAGATCGCGACCTCGACGAGATCCCGGATGATCTGCTCGACGTCGCGGCCGACATAGCCGACCTCGGTGAATTTGGTGGCCTCAACCTTGATGAACGGTGCGCCAGCGAGCTTCGCCAGCCGGCGTGCGATCTCGGTCTTGCCGACGCCGGTGGGACCGATCATCAAGATGTTCTTCGGCAGCACTTCTTCGCGGAGCGATCCGGTCAGTTGCAGGCGCCGCCAGCGATTGCGCAGCGCGATGGACACGGCGCGCTTGGCGTCGTGCTGGCCGACGATGAACCGGTCAAGTTCGCTAACGATTTCGCGGGGAGAAAAGTCGCTCATGTCACTCTACGTAGGTTGAGAAGGGCGTTGGGACAAGCGGGTCAAATGATGGGTGGTCCGGCCTGCCAGGTTCGGATCGCTTCGAATGGATGAATCAGCATGATCACGTTCAAAGTGAGATTGTCGCGAATGTGCAGGCCGACCAGAATCTCGAATAGCAGTGCGATTGCGACGGTCGCGGCGACCGGCAGCTTCCGCGCCAGGATGAAGCCCGTGATCATCGACAGTGTATCAGCCAGCGAATTGACGATGCTGTCGCCGAAGTAATTCAGCGACATCGTACCCGCGCGATAGCGCTCGATGATCCAGCTCGAATTCTCCAGCAGCTCCCAGCCGCCTTCGATGAGTATGGCGACGATCAGGCGCGCGATCCAGGACAGTTGCGGAAACAGCAGCCAGGTGGCGGCGTAGAACAGGAAGCCATGAATAATATGGGAAAAAGTGTACCAGTCCGTGAGGTGCTGGGAGTTCTCCGAACTCAGCACCACGCCATGCCAGAGTTTTACATAGCCGCACGCGCAGATCGGCAATCGCCCCATCGCAAAAAGAAGAGCCGCCTGCAGCGCGAGCAGGCTCAGCGCGATCAGGGCGCTCTGCTTGACCGAGAGGTCGGTGACAGACGACGCGCGGGTATTGTGACCCGCGACGGTCATGCCTCCAGCATTTCCAGCGTTACGTTGCGGTTGGTGTAGACGCAGATATCGGCCGCGATATCCAGCGACTTGCGCACGATGGTCTCGGCATCCTGGTCGGTATCGACCAGCGCCCGCGCCGCAGCCAGTGCGTAATTGCCGCCGGAGCCGATGGCCATCACGCCGGCTTCCGGCTCCAGCACGTCGCCGGTGCCGGTCAGCACCAGCGAGACGTCCTTGTCCGCGACGATCATCATGGCCTCCAGCCGGCGCAGATACCGGTCGGTGCGCCAATCCTTGGCGAGTTCGACGGCCGCCCGGGTCAATTGGCCGGGATACTGCTCCAGTTTGGCTTCGAGACGCTCGAACAGCGTGAAGGCGTCCGCCGTGGCGCCGGCAAAGCCGCCGATCACGTCGCCTTTGCCCAGTTTACGGACCTTTTTGGCGTTGGATTTGATGACCGTCTGGCCGATCGAGACCTGGCCGTCGCCGCCGATCACGACTTTACCGCCCTTGCGGACGGTCAGGATGGTGGTGCCGTGCCAGACCGGGGATGATCCGTCATGGGAGGCCGAATAGGATGCGTTCATGGAAACCCTCTTGAGCGCCTGATCTAGGCACGGATACCGGCCGTTGCAAATCCGGTGAGGAAGGATAGGCCGGTGGCCGGTCGGCGCGGATTCCGGTCACCATAGGGGCAAAGATCGGTCCGGAATCGGCTCTCCCGCGGTAGCGAAGGTGTCATCTCCCTGTTAAAAGGACGCGTTTTCAGCAGGCGGAGAGGCGTTTTCATGCGCACGGCGACGATCAAGCGCAAAACCAAGGAAACCGATATCGAGGTCTCTGTGAACCTCGACGGCACCGGCGTGTCCAAATCGACCACCGGAATAGGTTTCTTCGACCATATGCTCGATCTGCTCGCCCGCCATTCCCGCATCGACGTCACCGTGAAGGCGGTCGGTGACCTCCATGTCGATTTCCACCACACCACCGAGGATGTCGGCATCGCGCTCGGCCAGGCGGTCAAGCAGGCGCTCGGCGATATGGCCGGGATCACCCGCTATGCCTCGGTCTATATGCCGATGGACGAGACCCTGACCCGGGTGGCGCTGGATATTTCCGGCCGGCCGGTGCTGGTGTTCAAGTCCGCCTTCCCGACCCACAAGATCGGCGAATTCGACACCGAACTGGTGCGCGAATGGTTCAATGCCTTTGCCGGCAATGCGGGCGTGACTTTGCACGTCGAAACCCTATATGGCGAGAACAGCCATCACATTGCCGAATCCTGCTTCAAGGGTCTGGCGCGGGCACTGCGGACGGCCGTTGCGATTGATCCGCGCAATGCCGGCGAAGTGCCATCCACCAAGGGTCAGCTCGGCGGCTGATCGGCCTCTACGGTTCCGGGCGGAGTTTGCCATGCCGGTCTACACAGTTCATGCGCCTCGCGGCGCCGGCCCTGAGCCGTTTTCAGCGACGGACAGGTTCGAGTTCGTGCGCGATGGATTCCATCTATGGGCGTTCCTCGCCGGCCTGATCTGGCTGATCTATCATCGGCTGTGGTGGGCGCTGCTCGGCTATGTCGTGCTGTCGGTCGCAGGCGAAGTCGCATTGTCGCTGCTGAAGGTCGATATCGGGGCGCGCTTTATCGTGATGCTGCTGTTTGCGCTGCTGATGGGCTTCGAGGCCGCCAGCCTGCGACGCTGGACTCTGTCGCGCGGCAAGTGGCGTCAGCTCGATGTGGTCGTCGCCGATAACAAGGATGCCGCCGAGCGCCGCTTCTTCGATCGCTGGACGACGCAGCACCACACCGTCAACGACCAGTGGGCGAGCGATCGTGGCGGTCCGCCGCCGACGCGTCACATGCCCCGCCAAGCATTCTCGCGTCCGCCGTCTCCGGCGCAAAACGACATCGTCGGGTTATTCCCGCAACCGGGAGTGACACGGTGAGCGTTGCCATTATCGATTACGGCTCCGGTAATCTGCACTCGGCGGCAAAGGCGTTCGAGCGCGCCGCGCGCAGTATGGATGTGCCGGAGAAAATCATCGTCACGCGCGATCCAGAAGCCGTGTTTCGCGCCGATCGCATCGTGCTGCCCGGCGTCGGCGCCTTTGCGGATTGCCGTAAGGGACTGGATTCGCTGGACGGCATGGTCGAGGCCATGACCGAAGCGGTGCGCGACAAGGCCAGACCTTTTTTCGGCATCTGTGTCGGCATGCAGCTGATGGCGACCAGGGGCAAGGAGCACGTCACGACCGACGGGCTGGGCTGGATCGCCGGCGATGTCGAGAAGATCAAGCCTCGCGAAGAAAATCTGAAGATCCCGCATATGGGATGGAATACGCTCGATATGGTGCGAGAGCATGCTGTGCTGGAGCGCCTGCCGCTTGGGCCGAAGGGCCGCCACGCCTATTTCGTGCATTCCTATCACTTGAATGCGGTCAACGAGGCCGATGTGCTGGCGCGCGCCGACTACGGCGGTCCCATCACCGCCATCGTCGGCAAGGACACCGCGATCGGTACGCAATTTCATCCCGAAAAGAGCCAGCGCTTTGGGTTGGCCCTGATTTCGAACTTTCTGAAGTGGAAGCCGTGATTCTCTTTCCCGCCATCGATCTGAAGAACGGCCAGTGCGTTCGCCTCGAACAGGGCGACATGGCGCGCGCCACTGTGTTCAACCTCAATCCCGCAGCTCAGGCGCGCGACTTCGAGACGCAAGGCTTCGAATATCTCCATGTCGTCGATCTCGACGGCGCCTTTGCTGGCAAGCCGGTGAATGCGCAGGCGGTGGAAGAGATGCTGAAGGTCGTCAAGATGCCGGTGCAGCTCGGCGGCGGCATTCGCGATCTCAAGACCGTCGAAGCCTGGCTCTCCAAGGGCATCACCCGCGTCATCATCGGCACAGCTGCGGTGCGCGATCCCGCTCTAGTGAAGGAAGCGGCGAAGAAATTCTCTGGCAAGGTCGCCGTCGGCCTCGATGCGCGCGATGGCAAGGTTGCCGTCGAAGGCTGGGCCGAGACCTCGACTGTCACCGCACTGGAAATCGCGCAGCGCTTTGAAGACGCCGGCGTTGCCGCCATCATCTTCACCGACATTGCGCGCGATGGTCTCCTCAAGGGTATCAATTGGGATGCGACCATTGCGCTGGCCGACTCGATTTCAATTCCGGTGATCGCCTCGGGCGGCCTCGCCTCCATCGATGATATCAAGGCCATGCTTGAGCCACGCGCTGCGAAGCTCGAAGGCGCGATCTCAGGCCGTGCACTGTATGACGGGCGGATTGATCCGGCCGAGGCGCTGTCGCTGATCAAGCAGTCACGGGCGGCATAGGAGCTGGTATGTTCAAGGTGCGCGTGATCCCCTGCCTCGACGTCAAGGACGGACGCGTGGTGAAGGGCGTCAACTTCGTCGACCTGCGCGATGCCGGCGATCCCGTCGAGGCGGCGATTGCCTATGACGCCGCGGGCGCCGATGAGCTCACTTTCCTCGACATCAACGCCACCCACGAGAACCGCGGCACCATGATGGACGTGGTCCGCCGCACCGCAGAAGCCTGTTTCATGCCGCTGACGGTCGGCGGCGGCGTGCGCACGGTGGACGATATCAAGACGCTGCTGCGCGCCGGTGCCGACAAAGTCTCGATCAATTCGGCCGCGGTGGCCAATCGCCAGTTCGTCAAGGAAGCCGCCGAGAAATTCGGCGACCAGTGCATCGTGGTCGCGATCGACGCCAAGCGATCCGGCTCGCGTTGGGAGATCTTTACCCACGGTGGCCGCAAGTCCACGGGCATCGATGCCATCGAATTCGCCCAGGAGGTCGTCTCGTTGGGCGCCGGTGAAATCCTGCTCACCTCGATGGATCGCGACGGCACCCGCTCCGGCTTCGATATCGAGCTGACCCGGGCCATCGCCGACAGCGTCGGGGTACCGGTCATTGCCTCGGGCGGCGTCGGTAATCTCGATCATCTGGTCGAAGGTATCAGGAGCGGTCACGCCACTGCGGTTCTGGCGGCCTCGATTTTTCACTTCGGGGAATTTACCATTCGCGAGGCCAAGGACCATATGGTGCGGGCCGGACTACCGATGCGGCTCGACCCCTAGGGTCACTCGACCCGTAAGTCAAAGTCTGGCAGGAGTCCGCGCTGCCCAGCCAACAAGGCGCCGAAATGGCTTTTACGCTTCACGATCTCGCCGATACCATTGACGCCCGCGCGGCAGCGGGTGGCGACGCGTCCTATACGCGCAAGCTGCTCGACAAGGGCGCGGAGCATTGCGCCAAGAAGTTCGGTGAGGAAGCGGTCGAGACCGTGATCGCGGCAGTCGAGAACGATCGCACCAATCTGATCAATGAAAGTGCCGACCTGCTGTTTCATCTGCTGGTGCTTCTGAAGGCGCGCGGCGTGACGATTCAGGAAGTCGAGACGGCGCTAGGTCAGCGCACGTCGCAATCCGGACTGCAAGAGAAGGCTTCGCGCCAGAGCGAGTAACAGCGTCGATCATAACGGGGACCGCTTCATGGATGTGCGGGCAGACCAACAATATAATCCCTATCGGACTTTCTCGCGCGAGCAGTGGGCGAAGCTGCGCGACGATACGCCGATGACGCTGGAGGCCGGCGAGATAGCCGCCCTGCGTTCGATGTATGATCGCCTCGATCTGCGCGAGGTCGAAGAGATTTATCTGCCGCTGTCCCGCCTGCTCTCGATCTATGTCACGGCAACGCAACGGCTGTATTACGCACAGCGCAAATTTCTGGGTATCGAAGACCGCAAGATGCCCTACATCATCGGCGTAGCCGGCTCGGTGGCCGTGGGCAAGTCGACCACTGCGCGCGTGCTGCAGGCGCTGCTGGCGCGCTGGTCGCCGCGGCCGAAGGTCGATCTCGTGACGACGGACGGGTTTCTGTATCCGAATGCAGTGCTCGAGCGCGAAGGCATCATGCAGAAGAAGGGCTTTCCCGAGAGCTACGATCTGCCGACGCTGCTGCAGTTTCTCAGTGACATCAAAGCCGGTCGCAATGCCGTCCGCGCGCCGGTCTATTCGCATCTCACCTACGACGTGGTTCCAAACAAGTGGGTCGAGGTCGACCAGCCCGACATCCTGATCGTCGAAGGCGTCAACGTGCTGCAGACCGGGCGTCTGCCGCGCGACGGCAAGGCGGTACCTGTGGTCTCCGACTTCTTCGATTTCTCGGTTTACATCGATGCGGACGAGCCGGTTCTGCGCGACTGGTATGTGAGACGGTTTCTGGCGCTGCGCGACACTGCGTTCCACGATCCGCGGTCATACTTCAATCGCTACGCGCTGTTGTCGGACGAAGAAGCGACGGCGACTGCGTTGGCGATCTGGGAACGGACGAACCTAGCCAATCTCGAAGACAATATCCTTCCGACGCGGCCGCGTGCGACGCTGATCCTGAAAAAGGGCGCGGACCACGTGGTGGAGAACGTTGCGCTACGTCGGCTGTAGACGATCACGCTGCGTGACGTGAGGCGTCCGTGCTGAAGTGCTCGATGTAGCGGGCGCCGATCGACGTTACAGGCATCACGATCAGGACGTCGGTGGTGCCGAACTGATGATCGATCACGGCGCCGTCGCCGATCATGGCGCCGATTCGCAGATATCCCTTGATCAGCGGCGGCAACGCACGAAGTGCCGCCTTGGTGTCGATGGCATCCGCGGCCATCCGGTTCATCTCGACATAGCGCGACGGATGCGCGCGGGCGCGCCAGGCTTCGGGTGCGCGCGCATTGTGGTGCAGGAACGACAGCGGCAATGCCAGACGATCCGGATCGGTGCCTTCAAAGCTGGCACAACCGATCATGACGTCGAACTTGTTCTGGCGCACATAGCTCCAGATGCCCTGCCATAACAACTCGACGGTGCGCTTGTTGCGGTAGCGCGGCAGCACGCAGGAGCGACCGAGTTCGAGAAAGCGCAGACCCGCATGGCGCTCGATCATCCCCGACAGATCGAATTCGCTATCGGTATAAAAGCCCCCGTTCTGCATGGCTGCCTCATGGCGTAGCAGGCGATAGGTGCCGACCACTGGCTGCTTGCCGGATAGCGTAGGCTTCGCGTCGTGATCGACGACGAGAAGGTGATCGCAGATCTTGTCGAATGCATCCTTGTCGCGGCGTGCGAGCATGGTGGCGGCGTCGGCGATCGCAGTGCCGTTCTTGTAGAATACCTTATAGCGCAGACGCTGCGCGCGCTTCACGTCGCGCTTGTCCTGCGCGAGGCGAACTTCGAGCGGACCCATCCGGCCCAACGAACCGGTGGTAGCCGGAATGCCGTTGGCGGGATGAAGATGCAGCGGCGGCTTGAACCAGGTGATCGCAGTCTGTGCGGCGGCGCTCATGTTCTGGGGCCGCAACATCTGCATGAAACCCTGTTTCGGTCGCACCAGTTCGTTGCCGTGCATGGCCATCCCCAACTCAATCGCCTTGTGCCGCAGGCATCACGCGAATCATCGATGCGGCCTATCCGCACCAGACATCACGAGCGCTCAACAGCCGTGTGACGGACGTGTTGCGGAGGTGTGACAGCGACATTGAGAGTGGAGCTAGGCGGCGATATGCCGCGAGGCAGCAAGTCCCTTGAGGGCTTCGGCGAGTTTGTCGCGGTCCAGCGGCTTCATCAGGAAGCCATCCATGCCGGCCTCGAAACAGGCGTAGCGATCTTCCACCAGCGCGTTGGCTGTGAGGGCGAGGATCGGCGTACGCCTGACGCGCTGGCCGGCCTCGCGCGCGCGAATGCGTTTGGTGGTCTCAATGCCGTCGAGCTTCGGCATCTGGATATCCATCAGGACGAGATCGTAAGGCGTGCCTGCGGAATCCGAGGCCAGCCAGGATTCCAGCGCCTCATTGCCATTGGTGGTCACGACCGGCTTGTGGCCCAGCCGCGTCAGCAGTGAGCGCATCAGCAGCGCGTTGATCTCATTGTCTTCGGCAACGAGGATCGACAGACTGGGCCCCGTCGCCAGCGCCAATCCCGGCGTGGCAGGTTCACGCTCGAGCAGATCATCGGGGGCGATCGCTGGCGAATCGGTCTGCAGGGTCAGGCGCGCAGCGAGCGAGGCCGCACGCAGCGGCTTCACCAGATAGCCGGTGAAGGCGCTCGGTGCCGTGGGCTGCAACTCATGTCGCATTGCCGGGGTAAACAGCACGATCCGTCGTAGCGCGTGCGGAATTGCGGCGTCCGCGAGGTGTTCGGCGGCGTCAGCACCAAGGGCGCGATCGATCATGACAGCATGCCACGACCGTTCGGGCAGCAGTGCTTGTGCGACGGCAATATCCGATACGGTGCAGGTCTGTGCCCCCCAGCGCCCGAGCCGCAAGGCCATCAAGGAGGCTTCGATGGTTTGCGGCGCCACCAGCATCACCGAAAGGCCAGAGAGATCGGGCGCCATGAAGGTCGCCGTACCGCTGTCGGACGCGGCGAGCGGGATCGACACTTCGAATGTCGAGCCGGCGCCGAGTTCGCTCTGCAGCGTGATACGGCCGTTCATGCGCTTGACGATGCGCTCGCTGATGCTGAGGCCGAGACCCGTTCCGCCGTAGTGGCGCGCAGTGCCCTCGTCTGCCTGCTCGAATTCGCGGAAGATGCGCTCCTGCGCCTCGGGTGCGATGCCGATGCCGGTATCTCGCACCAGGAAAGAGATTTCGTTTGGCCAGATGCCCGGTTCGACGATCAGGGCCACGCCGCCGGTGGCCGTGAACTTGATGGCATTCCCCGCGAGATTGAGCAGCACCTGACGCAGCCGCGCCGCATCGCCCATCACTTGCAGCGGCAGCCGCTCGTCGACATAGGCCGCGATTTCGAGATTGCGGGCCTGCGCGCGCGGCGCCAGCAGTTCGGTGATGTCCTCGATCAATCCGGCCAGTGCAAACGGCCGGTGTTCAAGATCGATCTTGCCGGCTTCGATCTTGGAGTAATCGAGCAGCTCCTCGATGAGTGACAGCAGCGCATCGCCGGAGGTCTTCACAGCCTTGGCGTAAGTGGCCTGTTCGGGCGTCAGTGTCGTATCGAGCAGCAAGCCGCTCATGCCGAGAATGCCGTTCAGCGGCGTGCGGATTTCATGGGACGCCATGGCGAGGAAACGCGACTTGGCGCTGTTGGCGGCATTGGCATGGTCGCGCGCTTCACTGAGGGCGCGTTCGGTCTGGGTGCGGTCGGTGACATCGCGGCCGACACTCTGCAATTCGGCGGGCTGTCCGGCGTCGATCCGCACCAGACCTTCGCGCCAGGCGATCCAGCGCGGGCCGGTCGCCGTGGCGATCTTCTGATCGTGCATGCTGGTACCGTTGGGCTCGTTGGCGATGTCGCCCTGCTCCAGCACTGTGAGTTCGAAGCGACTGCCGATCAATGCCTCGCGCGGTCGTTCCGCCAGCGCACAATAGGCATCATTGACGAAGGTGATGCAGCCTTCAGTGTTGCGGATCACGATCAGGTCGCCCTGCGCTTCGAACAGGCTGCGCGCGCGCTCTTCGGCTTCCTTCAATTCCCAGTTCCGGTCGACCAGGGCTTCGTTATGTGCAGCCAGCTTGCGCATCCGCTTGCCCATCAAGCGCATGCGGATGCTCATGGTGGCCAGGGCGACGCAGGCCAGCGCGAACAGGAAGCTGGCGCCGATTGCAAAGGCGTGCGGGTCGTAACCTGAGTCTTTCGACGTCGAGCCGGAGATGAAGCCGTAGGCGCCCCCGAAGGCAGCCGAGAACATCACGAGGGAGCGGATGATGAAAGCAAGCCATGGAAAACGGCGCGCAAAGCGCCGGAAATAGACCTTGATCCGGAAAACGCCCTTCGCCACAGATCAGTACTCCGGCTTGGTCACATCAAGGCTCGCGCCTGCACGCAAATACAGGCCGCGATCAGGCGATCGCGGATATCGGAGACAATGCGGGTATGTTGTTGCCAAGTGCTTGCCCTCGCCGCAGTTTTGAACTTGCCGGCGCAGACATGGTTGATGAAGCGTTAATCTGCGGCCTAGAGGCTGGTCGCTGCCATCCGTGCCGGGCTGCGACTGTGGGCGTTGACGATCAGCGCTGCCGCATCGCGCGCCGTGAAGCTGTGTGACTTCACGAAGATCCGGTAGTCGGCGTCCCCCTGTTCCGACAAATAGATGACGGGCTCCGAACGCGCGGATGTGTTGGCAATGCCGATGAAGCGCGTAGCGGCCGTGACGGAACAGGCGTCGGGTTCCGCTGCGTTGACATCATCGAGCACGACGAAGTCGGCGGTCTCGGCGCTGTCGACGATCTGCACACGGACGGTCGCCTGCAGGGGATCGCTGGTGAAGCTGACATGCGATTGCGCCTGCCAGGGCATGGTGGCGATCTGGATGGTGGTTTCACTGGTGGAGATGCAAGGACGTGTACCGGTCACGAAATCGCCGCGGGTGAGAAAAGCCGCTACAGCCAAGGGAATCGTCGAGGCTAAAATCTTGAAACGCAACATGACACGGTACTCGCCCTGGCCCCGTAACGCGGGGTTATGGTGAGCAGAGCGTAAACAAAACTCGTTACTATCGCGTTGACGTCCACATCCGGCGGGATGACGTGGAGACGTCACGCCGCGCGGCGCACATCCTCAGCCAGCGCGCGGTAAGACAATGCCTCGGCCAGATGCAGCCGACCGATTTTTTCTGCGCCGTCGAGATCCGCCAGCGTCCGCGCTACGCGCAGCACGCGATGATAGCCGCGCGCGGTTAGCCGCATCGTTTCGGCGGCATCGCGCAACAATGTCAGTCCTTGGGCATCCGGCTGCGCGACCGTTTCCAGCACAGAGGCGGGCGCGGAAGCATTGGTGTGGGTGCCCGGCAATCCCGCAGCAGCATAGCGCACGGTCTGCAGATCGCGCGCGGCGGCGACACGCGCCGCGACTTCAGCGGAACCTTCCGACGGCGGCGGCAGAATGAGATCCGACGCGGTGACGGCCGGCACTTCGATGCGCAGATCGATGCGGTCCATCAGGGGGCCGGAGATGCGCGCCTGATAATCGGAGGTGCAGCGATCGATGTGGCCGCGCTTGCAGGAGAAGCCCGGTTCGAACGCGTGACCGCAGCGGCACGGATTCATCGCAGCAACCAGCATGAAACGCGCCGGATAAGTGACGCGGTGATTGGCACGTGACACCGCGACTTCGCCATTCTCCAGCGGCGCGCGCAGCGAATCGAGCACGCGCGGATCGAACTCCGGCAGTTCATCGAGAAACAGAACGCCCTGATGCGCCAGTGAAATCTCACCTGGTCGCGCGCGCAGGCCGCCGCCTGTGAGCGCCGCCATGCTGGCGGAATGATGCGGCGCGCGGAATGGCCGGCGTGCGGTGAGCGCTCCGTCCTTGATTTCGCCGGCCACCGAAGCGATCATCGAGACTTCGAGGAGTTCCGCCGGTGATAGCGGCGGCAGAATCGATGGCAGCCGTGCCGCCAGCATGGATTTGCCCGATCCCGGACTTCCGGCCATCAGCAGGTGATGCCCGCCGGCGGCAGCGATCTCCAGCGCGCGCTTGGCACTTTCCTGTCCCTTGATGTCGCGCAGATCCAGCATGGATTCCTCGCGCGCGTGAATCTTCGGTTGGGGCCGCGACAGAACCTGTGTGCCCTTGAAGTGATTGGCGATCTGGATCAGCGAGGTTGCCGCGATGATCTGGATGTCCGGGCTGGCCCAGGCGGCCTCCGCGCCGCAGGCAGCCGGACAGATGAGGCCTTCATCGCGTGCATTGGCGCCGATGGCAGCGGGCAGCACACCGGCCACAGGCGCGAGCGAGCCATCGAGGCCGAGTTCGCCGAGCACGGTGAAACCACTCAGGGCATCCGCCGGAATCGCGCCGATCGCCGCCATCAGTCCGAGCGCAATCGGCAGATCGTAATGGCTGCCTTCCTTCGGCAAATCGGCGGGCGCGAGATTGACGATGATCCGCCGTGCCGGCAGAGCAAGACCCGAGGCGACCAGCGCGGCACGGACCCGTTCGCGCGCTTCGGACACCGCCTTGTCAGGCAGGCCGACGATCAGGAAATTCGGCAGACCGGGCACGACCTGAACCTGCACGTCGACCGCGCGGGCCTCGATCCCCTCAAAGGCTACGGTGGAAACACGTTGAACCATGCCGCCCTCATTCGGGATGAGAACTTAACTTAAGGTTGTCTCAATTTCAAGAACAATCAGTGAACGAATGGTAGCAATAAAGTATGCTGATTTTGGCTGAAGTCGGCCACTGGCGTAGGAAATCTTAAACACGTCATGCAAAACATCCTATCAAGAGCTCCGAGACGAAGACCGGGTGCCCGCAGAATGTCAGATCGCTTGTCGAAGCCGCCAGACGCTCCGGATGACGCCGACCTGATCGCTGCGCTGAGGGCGCAGATCGAAGCCCAACAAGTCATTATCGACGAGCAAGCTGCTTCGCTGGCGCATAGCCGGAAAATCTTCGATCGCTCCTCGGCCGCCGCGCGAATCGGCGTCTGGGAATGTGACCTTTCCGATGAATCGCTGGTCTGGACTGATGTGGTTTATGACATCTTCGATCTGCCGCGGGGCTCGACGCCGCTTCGCGGAGAGACACTCGCTTGCTATCCTGAAGAATCCGTCAGGGAACTGACGAAGCGGCGCACCAAGGCCATCGAGGATCGCACAGGCTTCAGCCTCGATGCGGAAATCATCAGCTTCAAGGGCAACCGGCGCTGGATTAGGATCACGGCTACCGTCGAGTCCGTCGACGGCGTTGCCGTCCGCATCTTCGGCATGAAGCAGGATATCACGGAAGAGAAGATTCTGGCTGACCGTAACCGCTATCTCGCCGAATTCGATACGCTGACCGGGCTCGCCAATCGCAGCCAGTTTCAAACCAGGCTGTCGCTGTTCGATGCAGCATCGGCCAGCAAGGCAAAACCGTTCGGCGCGCTGTTGCTGATCGATCTGGACGAATTCAAGCCGGTCAATGACTGCTTCGGCCACGCAGCCGGCGACACCTGTCTCACTGTCGTGGCAAATCGTATCCGCAACATTTGCGCGGGCGCGGAACTGGTCGCGCGCCTCGGCGGCGATGAATTCGCGGTTCTGCTGGGGCCCCACGCACAATTCGAGGAAGCCTCCGAGACGGCGCGCGCCATCGTCGCGCAGTTGGGCCTGCCGATCGATCATCGCGGACAGCAACTGCGGGTCGGCGCATCGGTTGGCATCGCTTTGGCGGACAATTGCACGTCATCGCAACTGGCGGCCATGGCCGACTCGGCGCTCTATGCGGCGAAGGATGCCGGCCGCGGGACGTTCCGGATCTACAAGCGCGGTGCAGAGCGACGCGCACGGGACACGTCATCGGCTGCGTAACGATAGGGTCGGTGTGGAATTCCTGCGGCGGCAAGTGTCTCAAGTTCGCCGCAGGAAAGTCGAAAGATGTCCGCTAGAGATTCATCACCATCGGCTCGGCGATGTAGCGGAAGCCGTCGCCTGATTTCACCACATGGCCATAGCCCGGCCACGCGAAGTGATAGGACATCACAGCGGTCTTGTTGGCTGCGAGCATGTCGAGCATCTTCACCCGCGTTGCCGCTGCCATCTTCGGATCGGAGTCATAGGCGAACTCCATCCGTGGCTTCTCCAGTAGCAACACCTGATGATGGGTAAGATCGCCGAGGAATGCGAAGGACTTTCCGTCCGATTGGATCATGAACATGTGGTGGCCGAACGTATGACCGGGCGCATGCATGGCAGTGACGCCCGGCAGGAACTCCTGGCCGTCCTTGTAGAACACCAGGCGGTCGCGCACCGGCAGCAGGTTCTTGCGCGCATGGACGATGAAGTCCTTGAGCGGCGAACCGAGTTTGCCTTCGTCGGTCCAGAACTTGAAGTCTTCCTCGCTGAGATAGACCTGCGCGTTCGGAAATAGCGGCTTGTCGTTGGCATCGACGATCCCGCCGATATGATCGATATGGGCGTGTGAACACACCACGGCATCGATATCGCCGGGCTTGATGCCCGCTTCGGCCATGCTTTTCTGCAGGCGGCCTGTGGTGTTGCCGAACAATTGCGACGTGCCCATGCCGGTATCGAACAGGATGAGTTTGTCACCCATGTTGACGATCGGGGCGTTCTGTTCGAGCACGACGTTGCCGCTGCTGAGGAAATTATCCGTCAGCATTTTCTGCACGTCCTCCTTGGGTACGCCGACGAACGTGCCGGAGGGATCGCCGAGCGGCAAAGGTCCGTCGGAGACAACGGTGACTTCGGCGCTGCCCAGCATGAAACGATGGAAGTAGGGTGCCTGCGTGCCGAGCTTTGGCGCCTTGGCCGATGCGCTGCCGATCAGGCCGGGAGCGAGGAGATTTGCGCCCAGACCTGCGCCGAGTGCGAGCAGGGACCTTCGCGAAACTTCTGAAGTCATGCGTTTCTCCACTGATATGCTTTTGCTTGCCGCCACATGTGGCGGGCCGCCCGATTGGCCGGGCCTGCATCGGCATGCTGCGCTTGCCGACCATGACTGGCAAGCAAAAGCAGCAAGCGGAGAATTGCGATAAATGGAATTCAAACTGCTGCGTCAATGATTGACGCAGCGCAGCGAATGACGTGGCGGAGTTTACTTCCGCTTCGCTTCGATCACGTCCCAGACGCGCGCCGCCACATCCGGTCCACCAAGCTTGGCGATGGCGCGGATGCCCGTGGGGGATGTGACGTTGATCTCGGTGAGGTTACCGTCGATCACATCGATGCCGACGAACAGCAGACCGAGGTCGCGCAGCGCCGGTCCGACGCGTTCGCAGATCTCGCGCTCGCGCGGCGAGAGTTCGGTGGCCTTGGCGGCGCCGCCGCGTACCATGTTGGAGCGCAAATCGTCTTCAGCCGGCACGCGGTTCACGGCACCAGCGAATTCGCCGTCGATCAGGATGATGCGTTTGTCGCCATGTTTCACTTCGGGAAGGAAGCGCTGGATCACCCACTGCTCCTTGAAGGTGACGGAGAACAGATCGTAGAGCGAACCGAAATTCATGTCCTGCGGCAGCACGCGAAACACCGCCGCGCCGCCATGGCCGTGCAGCGGCTTCATCACCACGGCGCCATGCTCGGTACGGAACGCGTTGATCTCATCCTTGTCGCGCGAGATCAGCGTCGGTGGCATCAGGTCCGAGAAACCCATCACGAAAATCTTCTCCGGCGCATTGCGCACCGAGGCCGGGTCATTGACCACCAGCGTCTTCGGATGGATGCGCTCAAGAAGATGTGTCGAGGTGATGTAAGCGAGATCGAAGGGCGGATCCTGCCGCAGCAGCACCACGTCGAAGGATTCCATATTGGTGCGGACGGGGGCGCCGAGGGTGAAGTAATCGCCCTCGACGTCGCGCACCGACAGCGACTGTACCGGCGCCACCACGTCATTGCCGCGCAGCGAGAGCTTGTCCGGGGTGTAATAGGATAGTTTGTGGCCGCGCTTCTGGGCTTCCAGCAGCATCGCGAAGGTCGAGTCGCCCTTGTGATTGATGCGCGCGATGGGGTCCATCTGGACGGCGACGTTCAAGGTCATGCTGGGGGTCCGGAATTGTGATCAGGAAGGCGAAAACTCAGGTACTGGCATCGAATGCCGCTAACAGATGGCGTGGCAAATGTCTCGGCGCAATCAGTACGACGTCAAAACGCAGATCGAATTCCGCATGTTCGGGATGCGTCATCAGCCAGGCCTGAGCGGCATCCATGATTCGGGCCTGCTGGCGCGGCGTCACGGCATAGGCGGCTTCGTCCAGGCTGGCGCGGGCCTTTACCTCGATAAAGGCGACCAGGCTGCGCTTCCTGGCGACGATATCGATCTCGCCATGCGGGGTGCGAAAGCGGCGGGCCAGGATCCGATAGCCCTTGGCCAGCAACAAAGCTGCGGCGCGGCTTTCGGCGGAGAGGCCGGTATTGAACGCGGCGACGCGTTCCGGCGCGGCCGGCTTGGCAGCGGGCGTCGGGGCAGAGACGTTGTCAGTCTTCGCCATCGCCGGAGTCCTTGTGAATCTCCTTGGCCAGTTCCAGCGCGCGGGCATAGACGGCGCGGCGCGGCCGCCCGGACAGCTCAACGGCATGAGCGACGGCATCCTTGACGCTGTCGCGCTGCAACGAGCTGCGCAGCAGGGCATCAAGATCGTCTTCGGTCATCGCCTGTGCATCGGCAGCCGGCGGCCCGATGACCAGTACGAATTCGCCGCGGGTCTCAAGCCCATCGGCTTCCTTGGCCAGATCGGCAATCGCTCCGCGATTGACCTCTTCGTGCATCTTGGTGAGTTCCCGGCAGATCGCGGCGTCGCGGTTGCCCATGATGTCGGCGAGATCGGCCAGCGTGTCCTGCACGCGGTTGCCAGAGTCGAACATCACCAGCGTGGCGTCGATGGCGGCAAGCTCCGTCAGTCGTGACCGGCGCGCCATCTGCCGCGAGGGCAAAAAGCCCTCGAAGAAAAAGCGATCGGTCGGCAGCGCCGAGACGGCCAGCGCGGCCAGTACCGAGGACGGGCCCGGCAATGAAATGACACTGAAGCCGGCGGCGGTCACTTCGCGCACAAGCTTGAAGCCCGGATCGGAGATCAGCGGCGTGCCGGCATCCGACACCAGCGCGATGGACGCGCCTTGTGCCAGCTTCTCGAGGATCTTCGGCCGCGCCTGTTCGGCATTGTGCTCGTGATATTGCTTGAGCGTGCCGGAAATCCCGTAGCGCTCGGTGAGCCGGCGGGTGATGCGGGTGTCTTCACAGGCGATGATGTCGACCCCGGCCAGGGTCTCCAGCGCGCGCAGGGTGATGTCACCGAGATTGCCGATCGGCGTGGCCACAAGATGCAGCCCGGGAACAGCTTTCGGTGCCATGAGCAGGTGACCTGAGACCGTGAAGGTCCGGGCCGATGGCGCCGCGGCGTCCGCAGGCGATGAGGATAAGGGTGTTGCGCGCATGGCGACAATGTAGAGCGAATTGCGCCAAAGGGGGACAGCCGTTTTTCGACGTTTGGCTGTGGTTCATTCCCGTCGTGCTAATCTGCCCGCGGTGACCGGGTAAGGCCGAGCATAAAGCTTTTGTTTTGGTTAACTTATTGCCGACAATATGTCTGAATCCGCGCCTCACACTATATGGTGGGTGATGAGGCGGGCCGATGTGATGCGGCCGAAAGAAGAGAAGTGATGGCGGATCCGTTCGACCCCAAATCCGGGACCAAGGGCGCGACTTCCGGCGCGACACGGCGGGCCGCTGTCGGCCTGCTGCTGGGTGCGCCGCTGCTCGGAGCATGCGCGGGTGTGCAATCGACGCTGACCAATGCGTTTGGCACCGGCCCGGCTGCACCGTCAGGTCCGCCCGCTGGAGCGGCGCAGCAGTCGCAAGCCATCGGCACCGGGGGCACGAAAGTCGGGCTGATCCTGCCGCTGTCGGCTTCGGGCAATGCCGGCGTCGCCGCACAGTCGATGAAGAACGCCGCCGAAATGGCGCTCGCCGAATTCCAGAATCCCAGCATTCAACTGCTGATCAAGGACGACAATGGCAGCGCGCAGGGCGCGCAGCAGGCGGCCCAGCAGGCGCTCGACGAAGGCTCCGAAATCATTCTCGGGCCGCTCTTCGCGCTCTCGGTACCGGCCACCGCGCAGCTGACACGCGCGCGCAATGTGCCGGTGATCGCGTTCTCAACCGATTCCAGCGTCGCCGGTCGTGGTGTTTATTTGCTCAGTTTCCTGCCTGAGTCGGACGTCAATCGCATCGTCGATTACGCCGCAGGCACGGGCAAGCGCTCCTTTGCGGCGATGCTGCCCGAGAATGCCTATGGCAATGTCGTCGAGGTCGCGTTCAAACAGGCCGTCGCGCGCAAGGGTGGCCGCGTCGTCGCCTTCGAGCGCTATGGGGCGGATCGCTCCAGCGCAGCACGCAATATCGCAGCGTCGCTCACCGGCGCAGATGCGCTGTTTATTGCCGACGATGGCGATGCGGTCGTCGCGACAGCCGATGCCCTGACCGCGGCGGGCGCCAATCTGCGCAATGTGCAATTGCTCGGTACGGGCCTGTGGGACAATCCACGCGTCTTCAACAGCGCGGCGTTGCAGGGTGGGCTCTATGCCGCGCCGGATCCTGCAGGGTTCCGTGCCTTCGCCGGCCGTTATCGCGCGAAATATGGCAACGATCCCGTGCGCACCGCGACGCTTGCTTACGATGCGGTGGCGCTGGTCGCCGCTTTGGCACGCACCCAGGGCGGACAGCGCTTCGCGCCTGAAACGCTCACCAATCCATCCGGCTTTGCCGGCATCGATGGCCTGTTCCGGTTCCGCAGCGATGGCGGCAACGATCGCGGCCTCGCCGTGATGAAAGTCGCATCGGGTGGCGGTCAGGCGGTGGCCGGATCGCCGAAGAGCTTCGGCGCGTAGGTTTTACGCCGCCAGATCTGCCACGACTGCATCGAGCACGGGGAATCCCTCCTGCGTCACCCGCAGGCGTCCGTTCTGTTCGACGACGATGGCGCCTTCCTCGCGCAGGATCTGGATGCGCTTCTCATCCAGCGCGCGGCCGGACAGCATCTGATAGCGGGCAGGATCGATGCCCTCAGCGAGGCGCAGGCCCATCAGCAGATATTCGTCGGCGCGTTCTTCGCTGTTGAGCAATTCATCCGATGTTACGCCGTGGCCGTTGTCTTCGACGCGCATCACCCAGGCTTCCGGACGCTTCTCGGTGGCGATGGCATGGCGGACACCGTCGATGTCGAGACGGCCGTGGGCGCCGGGACCTATGCCGGCATATTCCTGGCCGCGCCAATAGACGAGGTTGTGTTTGCACTCCGCGCCGGGGCGGGCGTGATTTGAAATCTCGTAGAACGGCAGGCCCTGCTGCGCGCAGACCTCCTGCGTCACATCATAAAGCGTGCGTGCGAGGCCTTCGTCGGGTGTCTTCAGTTTGCCGGCGGCGTGCAATCCGAAAAACGGCGTGCCTTCCTCGATGGTCAGCTGATACAGCGACAGATGTTCGGCGGCTTCCGAGATCGCGAGCTTGAGTTCATCGGTCCACATCTGCGGCGTTTGATCGGGGCGCGCATAGATCAGATCGAATGAGTACCGTTCGAATGCACTGCGCGCGATGGCGACGGCATCGAGCGCTTCACGCGCCGTATGCAAACGTCCGAGCGACTTCAGCGACGCATCGTCGAGCGCCTGGACGCCGAGTGACACGCGGTTGACGCCGGCCTCGCGATAGCCGCGAAAGCGCGTCGCTTCGACGGAGGTCGGGTTGGCTTCGAGGGAGACTTCGACGTCGGAGGCGACGTTCCAGTATTTTCCGATCGAATCCAGAATCGCGCCGACGGTTTGCGGCTGCATCAGCGACGGCGTGCCGCCACCAAGAAAGATCGATGTCACCGTGCGCCCCGGCGTGCGGGCCGCCGTGGTTTCGATCTCGCGTGCGAATGCGCGCGCGAAACGCACTTCATCGATCGCGTGATGACGGACATGGCTGTTGAAGTCGCAATACGGACACTTCGACAGACAGAAGGGCCAGTGCACATAGACGCCGAACGCGTCTTGCTGTGCGTCAGCGGGGTTCAAGGCAGATCTCCGCGAGTTTCACGAAGGCCCTGGCGCGATGCGACAGGCCTTCACCGAGTGGTGGCAACCCGTGCTTCTCGACCGCGGTCATTTCGCCATAGGTGCGGGTGTGACCATCGGGCAGGAATGTTGGATCGTAGCCGAAGCCGGCGGTGCCGCGCGGCGGCCAGACCAGCGTGCCATGCGCATGCGCTTCGACTTCCTCGAGATGACCGTCGGGCCACGCCACGCAGAGTGCCGAGACGAAATGCGCGGTGCGCTTGTCAGGCGTCGTCGCGCCGCGCTCCTGCAGCAGGCGCTCGATGCGCGCCATCGCGCCGGTGAAGTCCTTGGATTCGCCGGCCCAGCGCGCCGAGAGGATGCCGGGCGCGCCGTCGAGGGCATCGACGACGAGGCCGGAATCATCCGCGAAGGCCGGCAGTTGCGCGACATTGGCCGCAGCGATCGCCTTGATGGCGGCATTGGCTTTGAAGGTGTCGCCGGTCTCGTCGGGCTCCGCGAGGTCGAGTTCGCCGGCCGACACCGCTTCGATGCCGTAGGGGGCCAGAAGATCGCGCATCTCGGCAAGCTTGCCGGGATTGTGGGTGGCGATGACGAGCTTCCCAGTGATTCGACGATGTTGAGTCATGATGAAGTATAGTCCGGTAATAGAACTCCGTCATGGCCGGGCTTGTCCCGGCCATCCACGTTTTTGCTCGCGACTCAGGCGTGGATGCCCGGCATTCGCCGGGCATGACGGCCTTGGTTTTAAGCGATCGCCATCTTCTGCAATTCGACCAGACGGCCGACGCCCGTCTGCGCCAGTGCCATCAGTTTCAGGAACTCATCCTGCGTGAACGGCGTCTTCTCGGCGGTGCCCTGCACCTCGATAATGCGGCCGTCGCCGGTCATCACGAAATTGGCGTCGGTGTCGGCTTCGGAATCTTCGGCATAATCGAGATCGAGCACCGGGGTGCCCTGATAGATGCCGCAGGAAATCGCCGCGATATTGTCGCGCAGCACGTTGCCGCCGCCGTTCTTGAACATGTTGCGGTTCTTCATCCAGCCAATGCAGTCGGCCAGCGCGACCCAGGCGCCGGTAATCGAGGCCGTGCGGGTACCGCCATCGGCCTGGATCACGTCGCAATCGATGGTGATCTGGCGTTCGCCGAGCGCTTCGAGGTCGACGGCAGCGCGGAGCGAGCGGCCGATCAGGCGCTGGATCTCGACGGTGCGGCCGCCCTGCTTGCCGGATGCGGCTTCGCGGCGGGTGCGTTCGAGCGTGGCACGGGGCAGCATGCCGTATTCGGCGGTGACCCAGCCGCGGCCCTGGCCCTTGAGCCATGGCGGCAGGCGCTCTTCCAGCGTTGCGGTGACCAGCACGTGGGTGTCGCCGAATTTCACCATGCAGGAGCCCTCGGCATATTTGACCACGCCGCGTTCCAGCGACACGGCGCGCAGTTCATCGGGCGCACGACGGCTTGGCCGCATGAGAAAATCCTTCCAAATGTCCAGAGAAAGCCTGTTCGCGGTGCTTTTAGGGGCGACGGAGCGCAGCGGCAAGGGCAGGGCAGGTTCCACAATCGCAATGGTGCTTGTATCCGGCCCGCCGGAGCGACAGATTAGGTCCGCAAGGAGTTGCCTGTGGCCCACCACGATCCGATCGGCCTGATTTCGCCGCATGCCGGGCTCGCCCAGCTCAATGAGCGGTCGCGCGAGATCTTCCGGCAGATCGTCGAAAGCTATCTCGCCACCGGCGAACCTGTCGGTTCGCGCAATATTTCACGCCTGATCACGGTTCCGCTGTCGCCGGCTTCGGTCCGCAACGTCATGTCGGACCTGGAGCAGCTTGGCCTCATTTACGCCCCGCATACCTCTGCCGGGCGGCTGCCTACTGAACTCGGACTGCGGTTTTTCGTCGATGCCTTGATGCAGGTTGGCGATCTCACCGAACCCGAGCGGCAGTCGATCCAGCAGCAGCTGTCCTCGGTCGGTCGCTCGCAGACCGTGGAAGCGGCGCTTGGCGAGGCGCTGACGCAGCTGTCCGGCCTGACCCGCGCCGCGGCGGTCGTTTTGACCGCCAAGTCCAATGTGCGGCTGAAACACATCGAATTCGTTCGTCTGGAACCCGAAAAGGCCCTGGTCGTGCTGGTGGCCGAGGATGGCCAGGTCGAAAACCGCGTGCTGACCCTGCCGCCCGGCGTGCCGTCATCGGCGCTGAACGAGGCCTCGAATTTCCTCAATGCCCGGATTCGCGGCCGAACGCTGGCCGAGGCTCGGTTGGAGCTGGAAACCGCGCTGACCCAGAACCAGATCGAGCTCGACCAACTGACCCAGAAGGTGATCGCCGCCGGTATTGCCAGCTGGTCGGGCGGCGACAAGGACGATCGGCAGCTGATCGTGCGCGGCCAGGCCAATCTGCTGGAGGACCTTCATGCACTGGAGGATCTTGAGCGCGTTCGCCTCCTGTTCGACGACCTCGAAGCCAAGCGCGAGGTGATTGATCTTCTCGGCCGGGCGGAAAATGCCGAAGGCGTGCGCATCTTCATTGGCTCGGAAAACAAGCTGTTCTCGCTGTCGGGCTCGTCGACGATCATTGCACCCTATAGCGACGGCGCGGGCCATATCGTCGGTGTTCTCGGTGTCATCGGACCGACACGTTTGAACTACGCGCGGGTGATTCCGATGGTGGATTATGCCGCGCGTATCGTCAGTCGCATGCTCGGCGGCTAACGGATCGGCCAATTCCGGCCGGTTGCGCTTGATTTTCGGCGCTCAAACCCCGATATCCCGCTCAGCAATCCCACCATTTTGGCGTGTTTTTGAGAAGGCAGCGTGATGACTGATTCCAATGGGCAGAACGACAATCAGGACAAGACGGCAGCGGCCGCCGATCCGGTGGTCTCCAAGCCCTACATCATGCCGGACGATCCGGAACCGAATTCGGTTGAGGCCCTGACCAAGGAAGCCGCGGACGCGCGGGACAAGATGCTGCGCACGCTGGCGGAGATGGAAAACCTGCGCAAGCGGACCCAAAAGGAAATCGCCGACGGCCGAACTTATGCGATCGCCAATTTCGCGCGTGAAGTGCTCGATATCGCCGACAGCCTGCAGCGAGCCCTCGATGCGGTGCCTGCCGATACCAAGGCTGCAGCGGATCCGGGTCTGAAGGCCTTGCTCGAAGGTGTGGAGCTTACCGAGCGCTCGCTGCTCAACACGCTGGAAAAGAACGGCGTGAAGAAGTTCGATCCGTCGGGTGAGAAGTTCGATCCGAACTTCCAGCAGGCGATGTACGAAGTGCCCGATGCCTCGGTGCCCGCGGGCACCGTCGTTCAGGTCGTGCAGGCCGGCTACACGATCGGCGAGCGCGTGCTGCGCCCGGCGCTGGTCGGCGTGTCAAAGGGCGGCGCCAAGACGGCGCCGGTTTCGGAGTAAGCGCAGGGTGGGCAAAGGCGCACTTGCGCCGTGCCCACCATTCTCACAGTGAATGTAGCAGGGTGGGCACGCTTGCTTTGCCCGCCCTGCAAGATCAAGCGGCCAGATCGCCCGACTGAATCCGCTTCACGCCGGCCTTGTTCATGTCGGCCCAGGCCTTGGCGAGCGAGCCCTGCGTGTCGATCCCGCGGCAGGCATCCTCGATCACATAGACATCGAAACCCGCTTTTCGCGCATCGAGGGCGGACCACGCAACACAGAAGTCGGTGGCGAGGCCGGCGATGAACACGCGCTGTAATTTGCGGGCTTTCAGATAGGCGGCGAGACCGGTGGTGGTCTTGCCGTCGGCCTCGGTGAAGGCCGAATAGCTGTCGACGTCCTTGTTGAAGCCCTTGCGCAGGATCAGCTCGGTATGCGGGATCGCGAGATCCTTCGAGAGGGCGGCCCCGTCCGTGCCCTGCACGCAGTGATCCGGCCACAGCACCTGCTTGCCGTATTTCACCTCAAGGGTTTCGAACGGCTTCTTGCCGCTGTGGCTGGACGCGAATGAGATATGGCCCGGTGTGTGCCAGTCCTGCGTCATCACCACGTCGGCAAATTTCCTGGCGATGCCGTTGATGACCGGCACGACCTTATCGCCGTCTTTCACAGCCAGACTACCGCCCGGCAGGAAGCAGTTCTGCACGTCGATCACCAGCAACACGGATGTACGATCGAGGCTGACCTTGCCGGCGGCGGATAGTGTTTTGGGAGCTAGGCTGGTCATGGCTACGGCTCCAAGCCCTCCGAGAATTTGACGTCTGTCGAGCATCGCGAAACTCCCCATAGCGGATTGACCCAGCAAATCAGGTCACAGGGAAGTCGTAAAGCGGGCCGTGAGCCCGGCCGGCTCCAGTCTTCAGCGCGGCTCGATACCGTCGCGCACAGCACGGAAGCGCGGAAACGCCTTGGCCCAATCGTCGCGCGGTGCGCTGGCAATGATGCGCATCGTAACCTTGCCGCCGCCAAAGCGCAGCCACTGCACCACGCTGACCGGCGTGTTGTTCTTGCCGCTGACGGCATCGATGCGGGTCTCCCAGCCGGCCACGCCGTCGATGCGCTGCGGCTCCGACATGGTGATGCGGCCCTCGCGCAAACCCGGAATCGCGCCTGCGGCCTGCTGGGCAAACCGGCCGCGGTCGTCGGGCTTTTCCGGTGCCGAGGCCAGGCTGCCGATCACCATGAAAGGATTTGTCTCGATGCTGTTCTCGTCAGTCGAGTCGGCCAGCAAAAGGGCCGCGCCGGGGGCGAGCGTACGGACGGTCTTGAAGTCGCTCATTTCCGAGATCTTGAACGGCATCAGGCCGAGCTGTTCTGCCAGTGGTACTTCCTTGCGCACCACGGCGGATGCGAGCATCTGGCGCACCGCGTCGTCGGTATAGATCTTCTGGGCGTTTTCCGGGACCTGCACGGCCACATAGCCCGAGAAAGTTCCGCCGCCGCCGACGATCATCGAATAACGCCTGACATTGCCGGTGGCGTCCTTGGCATTCTCGATTGTGTAGAAGGCCTTTCCGGCCGTGGTCTCGATGCTTTCCGGCTTCGCGACCATGCCTGCCGGATTGGCCTTGAACGCCGTCTCGACCTCGTTGAAGGCGGCGGCCGGCAATTCGGTCACGAGCACTTTGACGCCCTGATCGGAGGTCTCGAAACCGACAAAGGTCTTTGCCGGGGCGAGGCCGACCAGCGGGGCCAGACCCACGCGGACGCCCGGCGGGAAGATCGGGTCGGCCGCAAAAGCGGGACTGAAGGCGGCCGAAATGGCGGTCAGCATGGTCAGAGCGAACAGGGGCGCAGCATGTTTCATGAAAAATCTACTGGGTTTGCATTGAGGCTGTTCGATGGTGCCGGGCTCCGGCCTTGGTCGCCGCGCGCCGGCCGGAAGGGGCTTTCACGGTTGCCCTGTTCCGCCAACAGATCAAGCCATAAATCCGTTCCCGGCGGGGGCCGCGCCCATCCGCCGCGTCTTGGCGAAACAACTGCCAAGGGACTGTTTCACCAAATATTAATTTCGCGCACTGGTCGTGTTTTCATGGGTCCGGAGTGTGCCAGATGCCTTGCGGCCACCACCCCCCCTCCTATATGAGGCCTACCGTCGCAATATCGCGAATAGTTGATGTTTGGGGGTTGGGAGCGGGGTGCCGTCAGGGCCCAGCCAACCTGCCGCAGAAAAAGGATATGAGAGCATGGGAAAGGTCATCGGTATCGACCTCGGTACGACGAATTCCTGCGTCGCCGTTATGGATGGCAAAACGCCGAAGGTCATCGAGAACGCAGAAGGCATGCGGACCACGCCGTCCATCGTGGCTTTTACCGATGATGGCGAGCGCCTCGTCGGTCAGCCGGCCAAGCGCCAGGCCGTTACCAATCCCGAGCGCACCATTTTCGCGGTGAAGCGCCTGATCGGCCGCCGTTATGACGATCCGACCGTCGAGAAGGACAAGAAGCTCGTCCCTTACAAGATTGCCAAGGCTGGCAATGGCGATGCCTGGGTCGAAGTCGATGGCAAAACCTATTCGCCCTCGCAGATCTCCGCCTTCACGCTGCAGAAGATGAAGGAGACCGCGGAGGCTCATCTCGGCCAGAAGGTCGAGCAAGCCGTCATCACCGTGCCCGCCTACTTCAACGACGCCCAGCGTCAGGCCACCAAGGATGCCGGCAAGATCGCCGGCCTCGAAGTGCTGCGCATCATCAACGAGCCGACCGCGGCTGCGCTGGCTTACGGCCTCGACAAGTCGAAGTCCGGCACCATCGCAGTGTACGACCTCGGCGGCGGCACCTTCGACGTCTCGATCCTCGAGATCGGCGACGGCGTGTTCGAAGTGAAGTCCACCAACGGCGACACGTTCCTCGGCGGTGAAGACTTCGACATGCGTCTGGTCGGCTACCTCGCCGACGAGTTCAAGAAGGAGCAGGGCATTGACCTGCGCAACGACAAGCTGGCTCTGCAGCGCCTGAAGGAAGCTGCCGAAAAGGCGAAGATCGAGCTGTCGTCGACCACCCAGACCGAAATCAACCTGCCGTTCATCACGGCGGATGCCTCCGGTCCGAAGCATCTGACGCTGAAGCTGACCCGCGCGAAGTTCGAAGCGCTGGTCGACGATCTTGTGCAGAAGACCATCGAGCCTTGCCGCAAGGCGCTCAAGGATGCCGGGCTCACCGCCGGTGAAATTGGCGAAGTGGTTCTGGTCGGTGGCATGATCCGCATGCCGAAGATCCAGGAAGTCGTGAAGCAGTTCTTCGGCAAGGAGCCCCACAAGGGCGTGAACCCGGACGAAGTCGTGGCCATCGGCGCCGCCATTCAGGCCGGCGTGCTGCAGGGCGACGTCAAGGACGTGCTGCTGCTCGACGTGACCCCGCTGTCGCTGGGCATCGAGACGCTGGGTGGCGTGTTCACCCGCATTATCGAGCGTAACACCACGATCCCGACCAAGAAGAGCCAGGTGTTCTCGACGGCCGAAGATAACCAGAACGCCGTCACCATCCGGGTCTTCCAGGGTGAGCGCGAAATGGCGGCTGACAATAAGCCGCTCGGCCAGTTCGACCTGATGGGCATTCCGCCGGCTCCGCGCGGCATGCCGCAGGTCGAGGTGACCTTCGACATCGACGCCAACGGCATCGTCAACGTGTCCGCGAAGGACAAGGCGACCAACAAGGAACAGCAGATCCGGATCCAGGCATCCGGCGGTCTGTCCGAGTCCGACATCCAGAAGATGGTCAAGGACGCCGAAGCCAACGCGGCCGAAGACAAGAAGCGTCGTGAAGCCGTCGACGCCAAGAACCACGGCGATGCACTGGTGCATTCGACCGAGAAGGCTCTGAGCGAGCATGGCGACAAGGTTGGTGAGTCCGAGCGCCGCGCCATCGAGGATGCCATGAGCGACCTCAAGGAAGCGCTGAAGGGTGACGATGCCGAGGCCATCAAGGCCAAGACCAACACGCTGGCGCAGGCTTCCATGAAGCTCGGCGAAGCGATGTACACCCAGCAGGCTGAGGCTGACGCCAAGCGCGATGCTGAAAAGGATGACGTGGTCGACGCCGAATTCACGGAAGTCGACGACGACAAGCCGAAGAAGTCGGCCTGATAGGCGAGCAGAACAATGGCCCTCATCCTGAGCAGCGCGGTGCGCATCTCGAAGGATGAGGGTCATTTTTTGTTAGACCGCCTTGTTAGGCGATGCTTGTTAGCCAGGTTTTGTTAGTGCGGGAGTTGCATCTTTATCGATGCGTTCTTCTGGGATGCTCCTCGGGATGAGGACCAATTTCGAGCGGATTGACTGATGTCCACCAAGCAATGTTACTACGACACGCTGGGAGTCGAGCGCACCGCCAATGATGCGGCTCTGAAGACGTCGTTTCGCAAGCTTGCGATGAAGTGGCATCCCGACAAGAATCCGGGCGATGCGTCCGCCGAAGTCAAGTTCAAGGAAATTGCCGAGGCCTACGACGTTCTCAAGGACGGCGACAAGCGTGCTGCCTATGATCGTTATGGCCATGCCGCCTTCGAGCAGGGCCACGGTGGCGGGGGCGGTCCGGGCTTCGGCTCCGGCTTCGCCTCATCCTTCTCCGATATTTTCGAAGACCTGTTCGGCATGGCCGGACAGCGCAGCGGTGGCCGCAGCGGCGGTCGCGAGCGCGGGGCAGATCTCCGCTACAACATGGAAATCACGCTGGAGGAGGCTTACTCCGGCAAGACCGCACAGATCGAGATTCCGGTCGCTGTGACCTGCGAAGCCTGCTCCGGTACCGGCGCCAAGACCGGCACCAAGCCGAAGGCCTGTTCAACCTGCGGCGGTGCCGGGCGCGTCCGCCAGGCCCAGGGCTTCTTTACGTTGGAGCGTACCTGCCCGAGCTGCCAGGGCCGTGGTCAGATGATCGAGGATCCTTGCCCGAGCTGCTCCGGCGCCGGCCGCGTCGAACGCGAGCGCACGCTCTCGGTCAATATTCCGGCAGGCGTCGAGGACGGCACCCGCATTCGCCTCGCCAATGAAGGTGAAGCCGGAACGCGGGGCGGACCGTCCGGCGATCTCTACATTTTCCTGTCGCTCGCGTCGCACGACTTCTTCCAGCGCGATGGCGCCGACCTGCATTGCCGCGTGCCGATCTCGATGGTGACCGCTGCGCTGGGCGGCGAATTCGAGGTGCCGACCATCGACGGCGGTCGCAACAAGGTCAAGGTTCCTTCGGGCACCCAGTCCGGTCGCCGTTTCCGCGTCACGTCAAAGGGCATGCCGGTGCTGCGCTCGCGCCAGACTGGCGACATGTATGTCCAGGTCGTCGTGGAAACGCCGCAGAACCTGACGAAAAAGCAGCAGGAGCTGCTGGCCGAATTCGAAAAACTGTCTTCGGGTGCAACGCAACCTGAAGCAGCGGGTTTCTTCACTAAGGTCAAGGACTTCTTCGGAACGCGGGCGGGCTCCTGACGTTGGAAGCTTGACCGTTTCTATTGTTGCCTATACCTCTTTATGACGAAATTCTGACGTTCCGCACGTTCCGCGGTCTGCCTGGAAGCGACATGCCTCTGCACTCGTCCGCGCGTACGTTGAAGAAGCCGCTCCGTCTCGACGACGAGGTCCGCTTCCTCCGTTCATGGATCGACAAACCTCTGCACATGGGCGCCGTGATGCCGTCGGGCAAAGCTCTTGCCCGCACCATGGCGCAATATGTCGATAACGACGCGACCGGTCCGGTCATCGAACTTGGACCCGGCACCGGCGCGATCACCTCTGCGCTCGTGGCGCATGGGGTGGACCAGAAGCGTCTGGTGCTCGTCGAATTCAATCCCACCTTCTGCGCGCTGCTGCGCGAGCGCTATCCGCAGGCGACGATCGTTCAGGGCGACGCCTACACATTGCGCGACACGCTGTGGGACGTGCTGAAAGAACCTGCTTCCGCCGTCGTCTCCGGCCTGCCACTGGTCACCAAGCCGATGCTGACGCGCCTCAAGCTGATCCGCGATGCCTTCACGGCGATGAAGCCGAACGCGCCCTTCGTGCAATTCACCTATTCGGTGGCGCCGCCGATCCCGAAATCGCTGCCTGGCGTGTCCACAGAGGCCTCGGAGCGGATCTGGATGAACCTTCCGCCGGCCCGCGTCTGGGTGTATCGCAAAGGCTAGTGCCGACCGCGATCGCGCGGCGGCTTCGCCCCGACGATCGGAATTATGGCTGCGATCAAGATCCTCGTTATTCCCGGCTCGCTGCGCACGGGGTCGCTGAATGCGAAACTGGCGGCCGTCGCCATCGATGCGCTGGTCCGCGCCGATGTCGATGTCACCAGGATTTCGCTCGGCGACTTTCCGCTGCCGATCTATGACGGCGATCTTGAGAGCAATTCCGGCGTGCCGAAACATGCGCTCGATCTGAAGCGCATGATATCGGCGCATCATGGTGTGTTGATTGTGACACCCGAATACAATGCATCGCTGCCGCCGCTGGTGAAGAACACGATCGACTGGGTCTCGCGCGTGGAAGACGCGCCTGAGAGCAAGGGCTTGGTGTTTCGCGAGCGGCCGTTTGCTATTGCGGCGGCTTCGAACGGACGGCTTGGCGGTGCGCGCTGTTTGCAGGCCCTGCGGCTGGTGCTGTCGGCGTGTCGCGCAATGGTGATCCCGAACCAGCTCACGCTGGCTTTCGCCGGTGAGGCCTATGACGATATGGACCGGCTGAAACACGCCGCCGACAAGGATGCGATGACGGCGATGGTGCGCCAGCTCATCGATGTCGCGCAGCAGATGAAGTGAGACGAGATGACGTTGCAAACCATTGATCCCCGCGACCGCCTGATCGTCGCGCTTGATTTGCCCGATGTGGACGCGGCAGAAGCGATGATCGCGCGACTGGGCGACAGCGTGAGTTTCTACAAGATCGGCTATCAGCTCGGCTATGCCGGCGGCCTGCCGCTGGTGCGCAAGCTCGCCGATGCCGGCAAAAAAGTATTCGCCGACCTGAAGATGCATGACATCGGCAACACCGTTGCGCGCGGGGTCGAGAGCGTCGCGAAACTCGGCGCGAGCTTCCTCACCGTCCATGCCTATCCGCAGACCATGCAGGCGGCCGCCAACGCAAGCAAAGGATCCGGCTTGAAGATCCTCGCGGTGACGGTGTTGACCTCCTACGACAATGAGGATCTGAAAGCTGCTGGTTACCAGCTCGGTGTCAGCGATCTCGTCGCCGCGCGCGCGCAGCAGGCGCAGGCGCTTGGCATTGATGGTCTCGTCTGCTCGCCGGAAGAGGTCGCGAACCTGCGCAAGCACATTAAGCCCGAGATGTGTCTGGTGACCCCTGGCGTGCGCCCCGCGGGCAGCGATGCCGGCGATCAGAAGCGGATCATGACGCCGGCCCGCGCGATTGCCGAAGGTTCGGACTATCTGGTGGTCGGCCGTCCGGTCATGGAAGCCGCCGACCCGAAGGCTGCGGCCGAGGCGATCGTCGCCGAGATCACACAGGCGCTGGCGAACAAGTAAGAGCGAGACGAGGGAGATAGACGATGGCTAAAGCTTACTGGATTGCGCGCGTCGACGTGCACAATATGGACGGTTACAAGCAATACGTGGCCGAGAACGGCCCGGTCTTCAACAAATTCGGAGCCAGGTTCCTGGTGCGCGGCGGCCAGTTCGAGGCCAAGGAAGGCACCTCGCGGTCGCGCAATGTGGTGCTCGAATTCAAGGACTACCCGACTGCGCTGGCCTGCTACAATTCGCCGGAATACCAGCGGCTGGTGGCCATGCGTAGCCCGCACGGGGAAAGCGATCTCGTGATCGTCGAGGGGTACGACGGTCCGCAGCCTTAATCGGCTGGGCCTTAAGCATGTGTTTGATCTGATTGGTATCTAAGGACTTTAGGTACCGTGGATGTGTTGCCGCCGTGGCAGCGCGCCGCTATACCGCCTTAAGATACTGAGGATCGTTCAATGTCCGATATGAGACTGATTGTTGCTGGCGCCGGCGGCCGAATGGGCCGCGCGCTGATCCGCACCATTTCCGAAACCCCGGGCGCTGTCGTTGCCGGTGCGCTGGAAGCGCCGGGGTCCGCATTGCTAGGACAGGATGCCGGCGTGCTCGCCGGCCTGCCGGAGAACGGTGTCAAACTCTCGGCCGACCTCTGGACGCTGTCGAAGGATGCCGATGGCATTCTCGATTTCACCGTTCCTGCGGCAACCATCGCCAATGTTGCGATCGCAGCCCAGCGTGGCCTCGTCCATGTGATCGGTACCACCGGCCTGTCGGCATCGGATAACGCGGTGATCAAGAGTGTGACAGGTCAGGCCATCGTCGTGCAGTCGGGCAATATGAGCCTTGGCGTTAATCTGCTCGCCGCGCTGGTAAAGCGTGTCGCGCAGTCGCTCGATGATGGCTTCGATATCGAAGTGCTGGAGATGCATCACAAGGCCAAGATCGACGCGCCGTCGGGCACGGCTTTCATGCTGGGTCAGGCTGCTGCCGAAGGCCGCAAGATTCCGCTCGAGCAACATTCGGCGCGTGGCCGCGATGGCCTCACCGGCGCGCGCAAGACCGGCGATATCGGCTTTGCGTCGCTCCGCGGCGGCACCGTCGCAGGCGACCACACGGTGATCTTCGCCGGTCCTCATGAACGCATCGAGCTGTCGCACAAGGCCGAGGATCGCCTGATCTTCGCCCATGGCGCACTGAAGGCGGCGATGTGGGCGCATGGAAAAAAGCCCGGTTTGTATTCGATGGCTGACGTGCTCGGCCTTGGTGAAATGTAAGAAGAACGAAACGGAATTCTCGATGAACGAACGTCTTCTCGTCCTCGTCCGTCACGGGCAGAGCGAATGGAATTTGAAGAACCTTTTCACCGGCTGGAAAGATCCTGATCTCACCGAGAAGGGCGTCGCCGAGGCCAAGGAAGCCGGCCGCAAGCTGAAGGCGCAGGGTCTGACATTTGACGTTGCCTTCACCTCGGCGCTGACCCGCGCACAGCATACGCTCAATCTCGCACTGGAAGAGATGGGCCAGACCGGCCTACCGATCACCAAACATCTGGCACTTAACGAGCGCGACTACGGCGACCTCTCAGGTCTCAACAAGGACGATGCCCGCGCCAAATGGGGCGAGGAGCAGGTCCATGTCTGGCGCCGTTCCTATGACGTGCCGCCGCCCGGTGGCGAAAGCCTGAAGGATACGCTGGCCCGCACACTGCCGTATTTCGTGCAGGAGATCCTGCCTTGCGTGCTGCGCGGTGAGCGCACGCTGGTCGCCGCGCACGGCAATTCGCTCCGTGCATTGATCATGGTGCTGGAGAAGCTGACGCCGGAAGGCATTCTGGCCCGCGAACTCGCGACCGGTGCGCCGGTGATCTACCGGCTCAATGCCGATGCGACGGTGGCGTCGAAACTCGATCTGGCGGGTTGAGTACTTTCAGTCGTCATTCCGACGAGCGAAGCGAGACCAGATTGCTTGGCTTCGCTCGCAGTGACGTGGCGAGGCATGACCTCTAATCAGCCCCGACCTGCCCGGCCTCCCAGCCGATCATCGCCTGTTTGCGGGTGATACCCCAATGATAGCCTGTCAACGCGCCGGATTTGCCGAGTGCGCGGTGACAGGGTACCACGAAGGAGATCGGGTTGCGGCCCACTGCGCCGCCAACGGCGCGTGAAGCCTTCGGCTTCTCGATCTTGCACGCGATGTCTGAATAGCTGACGGCGCGGCCCATCGGGATCTTCAGCAGCGTCTCCCAGACACGGACCTCGAAGTCGCTGCCGATCAGCACGACCCGCAGCGGCTCGTCCGGTCGCCACAGTTTGGTATCAAAGATACGCCGCGCCAGCCTGGCCGTGCCAGCGGTGTCCTCGATCAATGTGGCCGCCGGCCAGCGCCGGCTCATGTCGGCGAAAGCGCGCTGCTCGTCGCCTGGATCGGAGAAAGCGAGACCCGCAAGGCCGCGGTCGCTGGCGATCACGATCGCTGTGCCGAATGGCGAGGGATGGAAGCCGTAGCGCAACTCCATGCCGGCGCCGCCGGTTTTCCATTCTCCGGGTGACATCGCTTCATGGGTGACGAACAGGTCGTGCAGTCGGCCCGGACCGGAAAGGCCGGAGTCGAGCGCTGCATCGAGGACGCTGGCGGAATCGCGCAGCAGGTGCTTGGCGTGATCGAGCGTCAGCGCCTGCATGAATGCTTTCGGTGTCAGTCCGGCCCAGCGACGAAACAGGTGGTGCAGCTCGTCCGGCGTCACGCTCGCGGCGTCCGCGACGGCCTCGATATTCGGCTGGTCCCGCCACTGTGAGTGCATGAAGCCGATGGCACGGCGCACGGAATCGTAATCGCGCAGGGCCGCATCGCGCTGGCCCGGCTTGATCGGGCGATGCTCAGTCATCGCTAGGTCTCTGGCAAGATTCATCATGATATCGATGTAGGCCTGCGCCCGTGCGCAAACCACCCGATTTCCGACCTGATATCACCACAGGCATCATGCCACCGGATTGTAGGTCGGACCGCGTTTGGCTGCCTGCAAGGCAGCAACTAAGTCTTTGACGAAGCTTGCTTTTTCCTCAGCGCCCAGAAACCGCGCGATCGAGACCCGGCGGCCACGCGAGACCAGAAAAAGTTGCTCGATGCCGAATTCGGCGTGGCAGACCTGATCGAGCTGCACCCAGAGCGGATTGAACGCCCATTCCACGACGTCGCCCCGTGGGCTGACCCGGCGCACGCGGATTTCCGACGGCGTGACGGTGATCTCTTCGGTGGCCCCGGAGCGTCTGTCGTAGATCCTGAAGGCGATATAGATCGCCAGCAGGTCGAGGCCGAAAAAGCCGAGCACCGGCCAGGCGCCCATTAACAGGAAGGCCATCCCTGCGCCGAACGAGACTGCGCTGATGAAACCCATAAGCACGAGGAAGCCCTTGCGACCCAGCGCGCGATGCGGACGCAACAGCGCGCTGAACAGCATCGGTTCCTGCAGGACGTCAAAGTCGTTGCCTGATGTCATGGTCCCTCAGTATATCCCTTTGATGCCGAAAATCACCCGCAACCTCCCCGCCAGCACGAAATCCAGTCCTGCAAAGAGGGTTGTAGCGAAAGCGGTCAAGGCACCTGCGAAGAAGATAGCCAGGTCGAAGCCTATCAAGCTGAAACCCATCAAGTTGAAACCTTGGACCAAAGCCCAGGTCCATGAAGCCTTCTCGCGCTTCCGCAAGGCCAATCCCGCGCCCAAGGGCGAACTTGAACATCTTAATCCCTACACGCTGCTGGTCGCCGTGGTGTTGTCGGCGCAGGCGACCGACGCCGGCGTCAACAAGGCCACGCGCGCGCTTTTTCCCATCGCCGATACGCCGCAAAAGATGATCGATCTCGGCGAAGAGACGGTGCGCGAATACATCAAAACCATCGGCCTCTATCGCACCAAGGCGAAGAACGTCATCGCGCTGTCGGAAAAACTGATCCGTGATTTTGGCGGTGTCGTGCCGCGCACCCGTGCCGAGATCGAGTCACTGCCGGGGGCAGGGCGCAAGACCGCCAATGTCGTGCTCAACATGGCGTTCGGCGAACACACGATGGCTGTAGATACCCATGTATTCCGCGTCGGCAATCGCACCAACATGGCGCCGGGCAAGAACGTGCTGGAGGTCGAGCTCGAGCTGGAGCGCGTGATCCCTGCTGAGTTCATGCTGCATGCCCATCACTGGCTGATCCTGCATGGCCGCTATACGTGTCTCGCGCGCAAGCCGCGCTGCGAGGTTTGCCTGATCAACGATCTGTGCCAGTGGCCGGAGAAGACGGTGGTCTAGGTCACCGTGAGTTTTGTCACACGTCTCGGCTCGATCAGCTCCGGCCGTGGGCCGCTCAATCGCTTGTGCATGTGAACCATGAAGGCCATGCCGAATAGCGGCGTGGCGAGGTTGATGATCGGAATTGAGACGAAGGCTGCGATGAACAGGCCGGCGGTGAACACCGTCGCCGCGTGATGCTTGCGCATCGCCTTGGCATCTGCGGGCGAGCGGAACCGCATGGCGGCGAGCTCGAAATATTCGCGGCCGAGCAGCCAGGCTGTGGCAATGAAGAAGACGATGAAACCGACACCAGCGAAGAACACGAAGGGTAGTGCGATCAGATAGACCACGATGGTCAGCAACGCCGTCTTGCCACCTTCGGTGATGGCGAGCCCGAACGGCAATGCGACGCCGACACGCTCCGCAGGATAGTGCTCGCGCTCGACGATATCGGCGACGTCATCGACGAACACGCTGGCGACCAGTGACGTAATTGCCGGCATCAGAAAGATTGCGCCGGCGACGACGCTGAGACCGGCGGCGATCGACAAGGTCCAGGACAGAACATTGATCATCGTGTGGTAGTCCGAGCCTATCGTGCTCTCGGCCCAGACGCCGCCCGAGGTGGCGGCCCAGTTCAATAGCCGCTGCATGCCGATCGCCAATACAGTGATTAAAACCAAGGCAAGCCCGATCGACTTCCACAGGATGCTGCGCATCGGTGGTGACAGAATTTGCGATAGCGCCTTGGCAGCAGCAACAAGCATCCGATTTTCTCCTGCAATTACGAAAACGTAACCGTTGCGAAGTTGTCAGACAAGTGCAGCGCAGCATCGACTTCTTCACTGGACGGATAAATAGAAAGAGGTAGTCTCAAGAAAAATAGTCATCAGGGAGGACGACGTCTTGATCACCAAGGGTACCCGTGCGCTTGTTTTTGCCACCGCCGCTTCCGGCTTGTTTCTGACCGCAGCGCCCGCCTTCGCGCAGCAAAGCATCACTGTGTGGTTCAGCAAGGGGTTCTACAAATCCGAAGATGAATCGCTGCTGGCGGCGATCAAGAAGTTCGAGGACAAGACCAAGATCAAGGTCGAACTCTCGCAATATGCCATTCAGGACATGATCCCGAAGACTGTGGCGGCGCTGGATTCCGGCACGCCGCCGGATGTCGCCTATGCCGACACTTATGATGTGCAGGCCTCCGGCAAATGGGCCTTCGAGGGCAAGTTGGAAGATCTGACCGACATTCTCGCGCCGATGAAGGACAAGTTCGCGCCGAACACGGTCGAGACCGCCTACCTGATGAACGGTCAGACCAAGAAGAAGGCCTATTATGGCTTTCCGCTGAAGCAGCAGTCGATGCATGTTGAGATCTGGAGCGACATGCTTCAGCAGGCCGGTTTCAAGATCGATGACATTCCAAAGGACTGGAAAGGCTATTGGTCGTTTTGGTGCGACAAGGTGCAGCCCGCTTACCGCAAGGCTACGGGCAGCCGTGCCTATGGCGTTGGTCAGCCAATGGGCGTGGAGTCCACGGACTCGCTGCAGTCGTTCTACACCTTCATGGACGCCTATAACGTCAAGCTGGTGGACGATGACGGCAAGCTGCTGGTGGATGATCCCAAGGTCAAGGAAGGCCTGATCGGCGCGCTCCGGGATTACACCGACACCTATGTAAAGGGCTGCACGCCGCCGTCCTCGACGACGTGGAAGGACCCCGACAACAATGTCGCCTTCCATAACAAGAGCATCATCATGACCCACAACTTCACGATTTCGATCGCGGCGAAGTGGTTCGAGGATTCGCAGAACCAGACACTGACACCGGAGCAGCGCGCGGCCGGCAAGAAGGCCTATGAGGAAACGATCGTCACGGCATCGTTCCCGCTAAAGCCGGACGGCACGCCGATCAAGTATCGCTCCGACGTCAAGACGGGGATGATCTTCTCGCAGTCGAAGAACAAGGCGGGCGCCAAGGAGTTCGTCAAGTTCCTGATGGAAGAGGAAAATCTCGGCCCCTATGTCGAGGGCGCGCTCGGCCGCTGGTTCCCGGTGACGAAGGCCGGACAGGCAAGCCCGTTCTGGCAGGCCGATAAACATCGCAAGGCGGTTTACACCCAGTTCACCGGCGGCACCTCGTCGTTCGATTTCGTGAAGAACTACAAGTTCACGATCCTGAACAACGAGAACGTCTGGGCCAAGGCGATGAATCGCGTGGTCAGCGAGAAGGTGCCGGTTGAGAAGGCCGTCGATGAGTTGATCGCCCGCATCAAGGAAGTCGCGGGTTAGTCCGAGACAAAGCCGGCCGCCCCTCGCGGCCGGCTTTTGCAATGGTGCACAGCATGGCCACAATCGCCTATCCCGCTCCCGCCGAGACGCTGCCACGCCGGCCGTGGTCGGCGCGGCTGAGCACGCCGCAGGTCTGGGGCATCGTGATGATCGCGCCCTATCTGCTCGTGTTCCTGGCTTTCGTCGTCTATCCGATCGGTTATGGCTTATGGCTGGCGCGCCATCCTGCGAGCTATGTCGCGCTCTATAACGATCCGGTGTTTGCGCGTGCGGTCGTCAATACGCTGATCTTTCTTGTCATCGGCATCAATTTCAAAATGCTGGTGGCGCTGTTTCTGTCGGGCTTCTTCGTGCAGTCGCGCACATGGATTCGCTGGCTGTCGGTGCTGTTCATCCTGCCCTGGGCGGTGCCATCGATTCCGACCATCCTGTCCGTGCGATTCATGTTCAATCCCGAATGGGGCGTGATCAATAATCTGATTTTCAAATTCACCGGCGAGGATGGGCCCAACTGGCTGAATGACCCTGCCATGGGCCTGACGCTGGCGATTCTGGTGCACATCTGGAAGTCGCTGCCGTTCTGGACGCTGATCCTGATGACCGGGCGTCTGGCAATCTCGACGGACATGTTCGAGGCCGCCGATGTTGACGGCGCCAGCTGGTGGCAGAAATTCCGCTTCATCACCTGGCCATCGATGCAGACGCTGTATCTTACCTGCACGCTGCTTTCGATGATCTGGACGCTTGGCGACTTCAACAGCGTCTATCTGTTGACGGGAGGCGGGCCAGCCGATCTCACCCATGTTCTGTCCACGTTGGGGATTCGCTATCTCCGCCTCGATCAGCTCGACATGTCGATGGCATCCATTGTTTGCGCCATGCCGCTGGTGCTGCCGCTGGTCTATTTCATGATGAAACGGCTCTCTCGATGAAAGGGTCTCCGCGATGAGAGTGCCATCCCTGCGCGAAGCCGGCACCGAAGCGCGACTGCTGCTGATCGGCATTCCGGTGCTGATCTGGACGCTGATTCCGATCTACCACATGTTCCTGTTCGCGATCTCGCCGAAGCAGGATGCGTTTGCGGGCAAGTTGTGGCCCGACCATCCAACGTTGAACAATTTCAGGATCGTGTTCAATCAGCAGCATTATTTCTTGCGCGATTTCTGGGCGCAGTTCGGCAATTCGGTGGTGATAGCAGTTGCCGTGGGCGCGCTGACGCTGGTGATCGCAACATCGGCAGCCTTTGCAATTTCACGGCTGCGCGTGCGCGGCGGCCGAACGGTGATGAACCTCGCATTGTTCACTTACTTTATTCCAGCGGCGTTCCTCGCGGTGCCGATGTATCGCACGATGGGCAATTACGGTCTGCTCAACAATCACTGGTCGCTGATCCTGGCGATGGTCACCATTGCTTCACCCTACGCGATCTGGGTGCTCAAGCAGGCGTCGGACAAGCTGCCGCTTGAGCTCGACGAAGCCGCCATCATGGACGGCGCAACGCCGCTGCAACTGTTCCGTATGGTCTATGTGCCGCTGATGCTTCCGTCGCTGGTGGCCGTCGGTACCTACGCCCTGCTGCTTGCCTGGAACGAATATCTCTACGCATTCCTGCTGCTGTCGAAGGATACCGAGATCACGCTTCCCGTTGCGCTCGGCAATTTCCTTGCCGCCGACGACTCGCCCTGGGAATTGCTGATGACCACCGGCTTCATTTACGCGCTGCCACCGGCTGCAGTCTATTATGTGTTCCGGCGCTATATGGTTGGCGGATTGACGGCGGGCGCGGTGAAATCCTGAGCCGGATCAGGCCACCAGCCTGATCCGGGGATTTATGGTCACTTCCTCGCCAGGAAATTTCGTTTCCGCACCAGCCGTTTCAGAACTGAGCGCCGGCGCGCTGGCGGGCTCCGGAAACGGACCGAAAGCACCCGCTACCTCCGGGAGCGGCTTCTGCTTGTCGGCCCAATGCAGTGCCGTGTAGTCGAAGCCGAGTTCGATGGTTGGCTTGACCACTTCGAAATAGGGCGAGATGTCGAAATCCCTCGGCATATACAGCGAAGAATCGCGGATGTGCAGGATCTCGCGGCGTGCCTGACGGCTGCCGCCACGGGTGATCTTCGGCAGGATAGGATAGCGCACGGCATCGAAGGCCTGTGCGATCAATGCCGAGCAAATGATCTTGGTGGGATCGCCGGATCCGAAAGCGATCATGCGTCGCCGCCAGCGCTGCGGTATCGGCAGCGGAATCAGAAAGCGCATCAGATCCAGAATATTCTTGGTGTCGTAGCCGAAGCCGATGCGGTTGATGGCATAGCGGCACACCGTGGTGCGGTCTTCATAGGACAGTCCGACCGGGCGGCAAACCCGCGTGTGATATGGAAAGTACTTCGACAGCGGCATAGACGTCACGCCTTCGCCGATATTGGCCTCGATGAGCACATGCGGTTCGCCATCGGGCTCCATCGCGCCTTCGATCGGCCCGACATAGAGCGCGGCGTGCGACCAGGTCGATTGCGTCAGATACTTGATGATGCCTGAGATGTGGTTGTTGCCTTCGACCAGCAACACGTCGCCTTCCCGGATCACTTCGCGCAGGCGCTCAGGATCGCTCGGCGTAAACGGCTCATAGCCGGGCAGCTCTTTCTGCAGATACCTGGCGATCAGTTTCCCGACCGTATCGAGCATGAGGCCCATGATGGTTACTCCCCCGGTGCGATTCGTATCGACCGCTTTCCCTGGCTTCATCATGGTCGCAAGCCATTGCAATTTGGTTCATGCCTCTGCGGCACTGGTGACGATTGATTCACCACGACGGTTGCTGCACATCCTCGAATACGGCAAGGTTCGCGGGACGTTCTCATGCATCACAAAGTTTCGGAAACCATGTCATGACAATTTCGCGCCGCGATTTCCTGTCGGCGTCTGCGGCATTGACGCTTGCGCCGCTGTTTGGCGCAAGGGCATTGGCTGCGTCTTTACCGCGCGATGCTGACATTGTCGTGATCGGCGCAGGTGCGGCAGGCATCGCCGCAGCCCGCCGCATCCAGGCGGCGAACCGCAAAGTGATCGTGGTCGAAGCCTCCAACCAGATTGGCGGCCGCTGCGCAACGGATTCCACCAGCTTCGACGTTCCGTTCGATCGCGGGGCGCGCTGGCTGCACACGCCCGAAACCAATGCGCTGGTGAAGTTGGCGCGTCCTGCAGGTATTGATGTCGCACCGTCGCCGCCGAGCCAGAAGTTGCGCATCGGGCGTCGCAATGCCCGCGCCGGCGAGACCGAGGAATTGCTCGCCGCGGTAGTGCGCGCCAATCGCGCCATCGACGAGGCAGCGCGCCGTGCCGACATCTCCTGCGTTGCGGCGCTGCCGAAGGACCTCGGGGACTGGGCGGGCACGATCGATTTCTTGCTCGGGGCCTATGCGACCGGTAAGGACCTGAAGGATCTCTCGACGCTGGATCTTTCTCGCGCACAGGATCGTGCCATCGATGTTGCCACCCGCCAGGGGCTCGGCGCGCTGATGGGCAAACTCGGCGAGACCGTCCCGGTGGCGCTGTCGACGCCTGCGACGCGCGTGACGTGGAGCGGTCGCGAGATCGGCGTTGAAACGGCATCGGGCCGTATCGGCGCGCGTGCTGTCATCATCACCGTGTCGAGCAATGTGTTGTCGTCCGGTGCGATCAAGTTCACGCCGGAACTGCCGAAGCGTCAGTTCGATGCCGCGGCAAAACTCAGTCTCGGCAGTTACGACCGCATTGCGCTGCAGTTTAATGGCAACCCGCTTGGGCTCGGTCGCGACGAGCTGATGGTCGAGCAAAGCATCAATGCGCGGACCGGTGCGCTGTTTGCGAATATTGGCGGGTCATCGCTGTGTACCGTCGATGTCGCTGGCGCATTCGGCCGCGATCTCGCAGCCCAAGGTGAAGCTGCGATGGTGGCTTTCGCGGTCGAGTGGTTGACGAAGCTGTTCGGCTCCGATCTCAAGGCGGCGATCAAGCGTTCGGCAACCACGCGCTGGAATGCATCGCCGTTCGTGCTTGGTGCCATGTCAGGCGCAGCGCCGGGCGGACAGGCTTCACGCCGTATTCTCTCCGAACCGATGGGAAATTTGTTCCTCGCCGGCGAAGCCACGCACGAAACATTGTGGGGCACGGTCGATGGCGCATGGGAAAGCGGCGAGCGCGCAGCAGAGGCCGCGCTCAAGAAGATCGGCGCCATGAAAGAGCTCGAGCCGGAAAAGCCATTGCGGGTCAAGCAGCGTCGGCAGCGATCGAGCGGAGGTGGGGCCGAGTAGTCGCGACGTGAGGCTGCGATTGGCGCTACACCGGTAGCGCCAGCTGCATCAGATCCTTGGCAACGATGATCTTGCCGGAAAAATTCTTTCGCGCGCCTTCGATCCAGTCCTCGTCCGTGACTTCGGGATCGTCGCCCGGCACGAAATGGCTGAGCACCAGCACCTTCACACCGGCTGCGGCGGCGATGCGGCCGACATCCTCGGTGGTGGTGTGGCTCTCCATCAAATGCTTTTTCAGTGTCGCGCCGTTCTTCGTTTTGATCACCAGCCGGTCAACAGCAGGCACGTAAAGTGCCTCATGCACCAGCACGTCCGCTCCCTTGGCGAACTCTGCGAGTTTCGGGTTGTAAGCGGTGTCGCTGGAGAACACGATGACGCCGTCGGGCGTCTCGAATTTGTAGGCGAAGTTGTCGACGATCGGCGGATGCGGCGTGCGGAATGCCGTCACCCTGACGTTGGCGGTCTGCAGCACCACGCCATCCTCCGCGATATCCTTGGCAATGAGCAGCGGCCGCGGATCGGGGCGACCTTCATCTTCGATGCGGGTATCAACGTCGAATTTGTTCAACTCCCAGTAAGTCCGGGTCATTGCCTCGATGCCCTTGGGGCCGAACGAGTGGATCGGTGTCGAGAGGCCTGCGGCCCAGGCATTGTAGAACAGGTTGCCGTATTCCAGATTGTGATCGGAATGGTGGTGGCTGATGAAGATGTACTTCACCGAGGGAATAGGCACGCCGGCATTGACCAGTTGCCGGCTGACGCCCATGCCGCAATCGATCACGAACGGCGTGTCGTTGACCACAACGAGGTTAGCGGGATTGGATGCACCGACGCCGACGCGCGGGCCGCCTTTGGTGCCGAGAAATATGATCCTGGTGCGCGGTTTTGTCAGCGTCTGCGCCAGCGCGGGGCGCGCCGCGAAGACCACGGCGCCGGCAGCAGCAAACTTCAGCATGTCGCGGCGATCGATCATGGTCTTCTCCCGTTGTTCTTGAATTGGAGAGACCCTAGCGCCGTGCCGGCTGGCGCCGCAAGTCACGCAAGCGTCAGTGAAATATCCCGTCGAACAGCGGCAGGCTGATCAGCGCCGAGACGGCGATCAGCGTGTAGCAGATGCGGCGGAACAGCTCGTCGCTGGCCTTGCCGAACAGTTTCGAGCCGATCCACAGGCCAAGTCCGAATACCGGCCCGGTGATCACGGCGAGCCCGAGGATGGCCGTGCTCCACAATCCGCCGATCGTGTAGCTGATGATGATCAGCACGTCGGCGATGGCGAAATACAGAATGATGTTTGCGCGCGTGACGGCGGCCACGGCCGCGTCACGCAGCCAATACATGACCACTGGCGGGCCCCCGAGCTGTGCCAGTCCGCCGAAGAACCCGGCGAGACCGCCAACGCTGACCGTCACCGGTACGGTCGGCTTGCCCGGATAACGCCAGCCGCAGATCAGCAGTGTTAGCATCGTGACGATGAGCGCGACGATACCCCAGCGGATGGTGAGCGGATCGGCCCAGGCCAGGGCCATCGTGCCAAGCGGCACGCCAATGAGTGCGCCCAGCGAAATGATGCTGACGTCGCGCCTGTCGGCTCGTCTTGCGGCGTTCGGGATCAGCGTCAGCGTGGTCGAGAAGTCGATCAGCAGCAGCAAGGGCGACGCGATCTGCGCGCCGGCCACGCTCGAGGCGAGCGGCATGAAGATCAGCGCCGAACCGAAGCCCGAGAACCCGCGGGCCAGTCCGGCGATGAAGGCTGTCACTGTGATGAAGACGAGCGACGTGGTCGAGTATTGGACCAGGCCAAGCGTCTCCATCATGCGCGTAACGTACCGCCCGTTTTCTTCGTCACTTCAGCCACGATCTTTGCCGCCACCGCGTCGATTTCCTGATCGGTCAGGGTCTTCTCGCGTGGCTGGATCGTCACCGCGATGGCTACCGACTTCTTGTCGTCGTCGATGCCCTTGCCCTCATAGACGTCGAACACGGTCACACCGGTGACCAGCTTCTTGTCCACGCCGGCTGCGGCACGCACGATGTCGCCAGACAAGACCTTGCGATTGACGATGAAAGCGAAATCGCGCGACACCGGCTGGAACGCCGAAAGCTCGAGCGTCGGCTTGGCGCGCGTCGCCTTCTGCTTGGCGTCGGGAATGCGGTCGAGGATCACTTCGAACGCCATCACCGGGCCGTCGGCACCGAGTGCCTCGAGTGCGCGCGGATGCAACTCGCCGAAATAGCCGAGGATGTTCTGCGGTCCGATCTGGATCGTGCCGGAGCGACCTGGATGCAGCCAGTCGGCACCACCGGCGACGATCTGCAATGCCTGCATCGGTGCACCCGCGGCTGCGAGAACTGCAAATGCATCGGCCTTGGCGTCGAGCGCGTTCGCAGCGCTGGCGCCTGACCAGTGACGGCCGTTGCCTGCCGACGATGCAAGGCCGCGCCGCACGCCGGAGGCGGCCATGAACTGATCCTGTGGGCGATCACCACGGAAGATCTGGCCGACTTCAAACAGTGCGAGGTCGGACGAGCCGCGATGCGCATTGGCCTGCGCTGCTGCGATAAGGCCTGGCAACAGGCTCGGGCGCATGTCGGAGAGGTCAGCCGCGATCGGATTGGCCAGCGCCAGTTCGGGCGCACCGCCGCCGAAGACTTCGGCGTGGGGCTTCGAAATGAACGACCACGTCACGGCCTCGACGAGACCACGCGCCGCCAGTCCGCGTTTGGCGCGCCGGGTACGCTGCTGAATCTGCGTCAGCACGGGCTTGCGCGGGGCGTCGCCACGTGGGAACGGCGTCATCGGCACCTTGTCGACGCCGACGATGCGCATGATCTCTTCGACGATATCCGCCTTGCCGGTCACATCGCTGCGCCATGATGGCACGGCGACTTTCACCACGGGGCCGCTGCCCGCCACCATGAAGCCGAGATGCGTCAGGATGCGTCGCATCTCCGGGAACGGCACGTCGATGGCGGCGAGGCGCTTCACCTCGGCAATCGGGAAATCGATCAGGCGATCGTCGCCATAGCTCTTGCCGACCACGACGCTATCTGACGGCGTGCCGCCGCACAGTTCCATCACCAGCCTGGTCGCCAGTTCGAGGCCGGGCACCATGAAGGCCGGGTCGACGCCGCGCTCGAACCGATAACGCGCATCGGAATTGATGCCGAGCCTGCGGCCGGTCTGCGCGATATTGATCTCGTTCCACAGCGCGGATTCGATCAGGACGTCGGTGGTTTCTTCCGAACAGCCCGACGCTTCGCCGCCCATGATGCCAGCGAGCGACTCGACGCCATGGTTGTCGGCGATGACGCAGGCCTTGCTGTCGAGCGTATAGGTCTTGCCATCCAGCGCGAGCAGCGTTTCGCCGTCGCGGGCACGGCGTACCACGATATCGCCCTTCACCTTGGCCGCGTCGAACACATGCAGCGGACGTGCGCGGTCGAAGGTCAGGAAGTTGGTGATGTCGACCAGCGCATTGATCGGGCGCAGACCGATCGAGGTCAGCTTCTTCTGCAGCCAATCGGGAGAAGGGCCGTTCTTGACGCCGCGCACGAGACGCAGCGCGAAGCCCGGGCACAATGTCGCGTCTTCGACGGTGACTTTGATGGGGCAGGGGAATTCCCCCTTGATCGGCTTGATACCGGGATTCTTGAACACGCCCATGTCGGCCGCGGCAAGATCCCTGGCGATGCCGGAGACGCCGGTGCAATCCTGGCGATTGGGCGTCAGGTTGATCTCGATGACGGGATCGCCGAGCTTGGCCCAATCGGGATAGATCGCGCCGACAGGCGCATCGGCAGGCAGTTCGATGATGCCGTCGACATTGTCCGGCAGGCCGAGTTCACCGGCCGAGCACAGCATGCCCTGGCTTTCGACACCGCGGATGTTGCCGAGGCCGATGGTGAAATCCTTGCCCGGGATAAAAGTACCCGGCCTGGCGAGGACGGTCTTTAGCCCAGCGCGTGCATTCGGCGCACCGCAGACGATCTGCAGCGGCTTTTCGTCGCCGGCATTGACGGTGCAGACACGCAGGCGGTCAGCATTGGGATGCTGCACGGCCGTGACGATCTCGGCGATCGTGAAGGGCTTCAGAAGCTTCGCCTTGTCGTCGATATGCTCGACCTCAAGACCGATCATGGTGAGCTTGTCGGTCAGCGTCTCGAGCGACTCGTCGGTGTCGAGATGATCCTTCAGCCAGGAGAGGGAGAATTTCACGTGCTCAGTCCTCCGGCCAGTGTCGGTACTTCAAGCGGCTTAAAGCCGTAGTGATTGAGCCAGCGCACGTCGCCTTCGAACAACTGGCGCAGGTCGGCCATGCCGTATTTCAGCATCGCGATACGGTCGATGCCCATACCCCAGGCGAAGCCTTGATACACATCGGGATCAATGCCGCAGGCCCGCAGCACATTTGGATGCACCATGCCGCAGCCGAGAATTTCGAGCCAATCCTCGCCTTCGCCGAAACGGATCTCGTTCTTGTCGCGTCGGCACTGGATATCGACTTCCAGCGACGGCTCCGTGAACGGGAAGAACGACGGGCGGAAACGCATATTGACGTTATCGACCTCAAAGAACGCCTTGCAGAATTCGTGCAGGATCCATTTGAGGTGGCCGAGATGTGAGCCCTTGTCGATGACCAGGCCTTCCACCTGATGGAACATCGGCGTGTGGGTCTGGTCCGAGTCGCTGCGATAGGTGCGCCCCGGGCAGATCACGCGGATCGGTGGTTGCTGGCTCAGCATGGTGCGCACCTGCACGGGGGACGTATGCGTGCGCAGCAGCAGGCGTGAGCCGTCTTCCTTCGGATTGAAGTAAAAGGTGTCGTGCATCTCGCGGGCCGGGTGGCCCTCGGGGAAGTTCAGCTTGGTGAAGTTGTAGTCGTCGGTCTCGATATCCGGACCCTCGGCGACGGCGAAGCCCATATCGGCGAAGATCGTCGTCAGCTCGTCCCAGGTCTGGCTGAGGGGATGAATGCGGCCGAGTTCGGCGGGACCATCGCGCAGCGGCAGCGTGACGTCGATGGTCTCGGAAGCGAGACGTGCATCGAGGGCGGCGGATTTCAGCACATCGCGGCGCGCGGTCAGCGCCTGCGTAACGGTGTCCTTGGCCAGGTTGATGGCCGCGCCTTCGGTCTTGCGTTCTTCCGGCGTCATCTTGCCGAGAGTCGACAACAGCGCGGAGATCGAGCCCTTCTTGCCGAGTGCGCCGACACGGACGGCTTCGATGGCCGCTTCGTCGGAAGCATTGGCAATATCGGCCAGGATATTTTGTTGGAGTGTCGTCAGATCGGACATCAGCAACCTCGATGAGAGAGGCGGGCGCCTCTTGCTGTCTTCGCGTCCGACGGAAGGCCGGGCACCAGCTTCTACAGCACGGGTATCACAGGGATTAAGACGTCAATGGCCGGGACAGGAGCGTGTGAACGCTTCTGCCCGGCCATGACAATGTCGATGAATACGCGGAGCGTAGAGAGCTTAGGCTGCGAGAGCAGCCTTGGCCTTCTCGGCAATCGCGTTGAACGCCGCCGGCTCGTTGATCGCGAGATCCGAGAGCACCTTGCGGTCGACAGTCACGCCGGACTTGGCGAGACCGTTGATAAACACGCTGTAGGTCATGCCGAGCGGACGGACGGCAGCGTTGAGACGCTGGATCCAGAGCGCGCGGAACGTACGCTTCTTGCGCTTGCGATCGCGGAACGCATATTGGCCGGCCTTGTCGACGGCGGCCTTGGCGGCGCGGATGGTATTCTTGCGGCGACCACGGAAACCCTTGGCGGCCTTGTAGACTTTCTTATGCTTGGCGTGAGCCGTCACACCGCGTTTTACGCGAGCCATGACTGATCTCCTTCATCTGAAATAACAAAAGGGGTGATATCCGCCGCAATCAAGCGGCGTAAGGGCGATCAGGCGTTTGGCAGAAAGTACTGCTTGATGTTGTCGCCATCGGTCTTGAACAGCACGCGGGTGCCGCGGAGCTGACGAATCTGCTTCTTCGTCCGCTTGATCATACCGTGGCGTTTGCCGGCATGGGCGGCCATAACCTTACCCGTTCCGGTAACTTTAAAGCGCTTTTTGGCGCCCGACTTGGTCTTCAGCTTGGGCATTTGGCTCTCCTATGGCCACGCAGAAAGCGCCCCGAGGGGCGTTGCGTAGGCTAAAATGCTCGTTAGAGCGTTGAAAATGCTCAACTAACCGCCGTTTGCGGAAAGTCAGCACAGTCGTCGACACGGCAGCCCTTAATCAGCCGGGCGACGAAGGTTGGGCTTATGGCAGAGGAATGCCCCGATGGCAACGATTAACGCGGCTCAACACTCTGTTTAGCGCATGGCTTCAGACTGGTCCGAACGGGCCCGGATGCCTATGTAACCCGAACCAGAGAAACAGAGAGACGACGACAATGGCCCGGAATACACGTGCCGCCGCAAGGGCGGTTGCCATCCAGCAAAATGCCGCTGCTCAGACCGCCACCCGTTGGATGTTCGTCGCCGCGGGTCTTGCCGCCGCCATCGCGCTGGCCGGTGCACTCGCCATCATCTCGGGCTAACCCGTCCGGTTTCGATTGATCTCTGAACACGCTTCCAAAGAAAAAGGCCCGCCAAAACTGACGGGCCGAAATCCCTCGTTGCCAAGTCGCCGCTGTGATCAGCGCGGTGCCAGCACCATCACCACCTGACGACCTTCGAAGCGCGCGTCCTGCTCCACCTTGGCGTATTCGGCGACGTCTGCTTTGACCTTGTCGAGCAGCTTGGTGCCGATTTCCTGGTGCGCCATTTCGCGGCCACGGTAGCGCAAGGTGATTTTGACCTTGTCGCCTTCTTCGAAGAAGCGCTGCATCGCGCGCATTTTCACGTCGTAGTCATGATCATCGATCATCGGGCGGAGCTTGATCTCCTTGATTTCGACGATCTTCTGCTTTTTGCGGGCCTCGGCGGCTTTCTTCTGCGCCGAATATTTGAATTTCCCGTAGTCCATGATCTTGCAGACGGGAGGATTCACGTTCGGCGAAATCTCGACCAGATCCATACCGGCTTCCATTGCCATCTTGATCGCAGCAATGGTTTCCACGGTGCCGTGGTTGAGGCCGGTCTGATCAATCAGCTGGATCTGCAGATTGCGAATTTCATCGTTGGTGCGCGGCCCGTCTTTGGTTGCGGCGGGCGGGGCTCTGTTGGGACGGCGAATGGGTAACTCTCCAATGTTGTGAAGGAAGGCCGCAGTGTGAAGGAATAAGGCGTTTCGAGCAAGCAAACTCACGCCATATGGCGCCAAATCACTCAAATACGAGGCAATTTCGTCACGCGAAAGGCCATCACGCGTCGCGCCCCGCTGACATTGCTCAAATAGAGTTCTCCGGATCGTTCTGCAAGCCGCGGTTGATGGAAGCGCAACGCGGCACTGGGGTGGGTGTTCCAGAGGATATGGAGGTTTAGGGATCGGCGTTGACGATCCCGACCTGCTCAATCAAATAGCAAGCGGCATTTTGAGGTCGAACAAGGATAGTTTGATGAGCACAACGGTATCGACCGACCCTACCTTCATCACTGTCGGCGCCGCCGGCAACAACCGCCAGATCGCCATGCGGGTCCGCGATGGCGGAACACCGGGCCTGTTCTGGATGAGCGGCTTCAAATCCGACATGCAGGGCGGCAAGGCGGTGGCGCTCGATGCCTGGGCCGCCGAGCACGGCCGGGCCTGTGTACGTTTCGACTATTCCGGCCACGGTGAATCCGGCGGCGATTTCGTCGATGGCACCATCGGTCAATGGCTGGAGGATAGCCTCGCGGCGTTCGATGCGGCCTGCCAGGGTCCGCAAGTGGTGATCGGCTCGTCGATGGGGGGCTGGATGGCGTTGCTGCTGGCGCGTGCGCTGGCCCGGCGCGGCAAAGTAGGGCGCGCGACGCTGAAGGGCTTGGTGCTGATCGCGCCGGCGCCGGATTTCACCGAAGAGCTGATGTGGAAGGGCTTCTCTCCGGAAATTCGCGCGGAGATCGAGACTGCCGGCCAATGGCTGCGCCCGTCGGAATATGGCGAGCCCTACCCGATCACGCGACAGTTGATCGAAGAGGGACGCAATCACCTGCTGCTCGGCGGCACGATCGATGTCGGTTGCCCCGTCCGGATCCTGCAGGGCCGGCAGGACCCCGACGTGCCGTGGCAACACGCTTTCCGACTGGCAGAACGGCTGCCGAGCGAGGATGTCGTGTTGACCATGATCCAGGACGGTGATCATCGGCTGTCGCGCCCGCAGGACATTGCGCGACTATTGTCGGCCGTGGCGGAGTTTTGATTGCGTCACCCGCGCGGTTGAATAGGCTCGCCTGAAAAGAGCGATCAATCAGCGGGAGGAACTTGGGATGGATGCCACGGCGATGCTGCGCGCATTTTGCGATGCTGTCGAACAGCGTGACGGCCAGAGCTTCGCGGCGCTCTTTACCGAGGACGGCGTCTATCACGACGTCTTTTACGGTGTGTTCGAAGGCCGCGCCAAAATCGCCGACATGGTCGATGACTGGTTCTATCGGACCGCCGACGATTTCCGCTGGGACATGCACAGGCCGGTAAGCGACGGTACCACGCTCTATGCGCGCTATACGTTCAGCTATCGCTCGAAACTCCCCGAAGCCGATGGCGGTCGCGCGATGTTCGAAGGCGTTGCGATCATGACGCTGCGTGACGGCAAGATCGTGAGCTATCACGAAGTGGCCAATACGGCGCCGGCCTTCGTCGATCTGCATTTCGCGCCGGACCGCATCGCCAAGATCGTCGGCAAGCAGGGGGCAGCGCTTAGAGCGCGGCCGGAGATGGCGCGGCATCTGACAAACTGAGCGCGAGTTGCCATTCGTCGCAGACGCTCTCGTCCTGTTCGGCATCGGCGAGTTGCGAGGCTAGCGCAGCAAATCCGTCCGCAGGCATCAATTGCGACAGCGCCCATATCGCAGCCCCGCGCACCACTGGGCTTTCGTCATCGAGTAGCCGCTGCGCTTCGCTCATCAGCGACAGGTCGTTCGAATTGCCAATGGCGATCAGCACGTTGCGGACGAATCGGTTGCGGCCGATGCGCTTCACGGGCGACTTCGTGAAGAACGCCCGGAAAGCCGCATCGTCGAGCCGCGCCAATTCAGCTAGCGACGGCGCGCGCAATTCATCGCGCGCGGCGAGTTTGATCTCGCGGCCTTCTTGCGCAAACTTGTTCCATGGGCAGGCAGCGAGGCAATCGTCGCAGCCATAGATGCGGTTGCCCATGGGTTTGCGGAACTCGCGGGGTATCGGGCCTTTGTTCTCGATCGTGAGATAGGAAATGCAGCGTCGCGCATCGAGCTTGTAGGGCGCGGGAAAGGCCGCGGTCGGGCAGCTGTCGAGACAGGCCTGGCACGAGCCGCAATGATCGACCGCGCGCGCGTCGCGCGGCAGTTCAAGCGTGGTGAAGATCGCGCCGAGGAACAGCCACGACCCGAATTCGCGCGACACGAGATTGGTGTGCTTGCCCTGCCAGCCCAGACCGGCCGCGCCGGCAAGCGGCTTCTCCATCACGGCGGCTGTATCGACGAATACTTTGACGTCGCCGCCAGCCTGCGCGATCAGCCAGCGTGCCAAAAGCTTCAGGCGTTTCTTGATGAGGTCATGATAGTCGTCGCCGCGGGCATAGACCGAGATCGCGGCATGCGAGCGTTGCTTCAGGATTTCGAGCGGGTTCTCGTCCGGTCCGTAATTGACGCCGAGCATGATGACGGAGCGGACGTCCTGCCACATTACCTTCGGGTCGGCGCGACGGTCCGGATTGTCGGCCAGCCACTCCATGTCGCCATGGGCGCCGGTATCAAGAAATTCCTGCAATCGCTCGCGCACGCCGGCGATGGCATCGGGATCGGTGATTCCGATCGAATCGAAGCCGAGCGTCAATGCCTCGCGGGTCAGCGTCTCTCTGAGATCCGTGGGAAGCGCACCGCGTTCACCGTCAGCGGTTGTGTTCAGAAATCGAGATCCACGTAGGTCCGCGATGCTGGCACGCCCGCCAGCCATTCGCTCAACAGCGGTCGGAACGACGGACGGGATTTCACCCGCGCGTACCACGCCTTCGCTGCGTCGTCCTCGCTCCATGGCACATCGCCCAGATAGTCGATCGCCGACAGATGGGCTGCCGCGACCAGATCCGCATAAGTCAGTCGGTCACCGGCCAGGAAATTGCGCGTCCGCGCCAGCCAGCCGATATAGGCCAGATGATAGCGCACATTTGCGGTGGCTGCGCGAATCACATCCATCGCCGGCGCACCGCCGCCGACTTCTTCGCTCATGAAGCGCTTGTAGATCCGTTCCGTGACCAGGGGGCCGGACGCTTCCTCGAAGAACTTTTCGTTGAACCACGCCATCAGCCGGCGCACTTCGATGCGTTCCGCCATCGAGACCGGCAGTAATCGGCGGTCTCCTACGTCTGGCCCATGTGTTTCGTCGATATATTCGGCGATGATCCCGGCACCGGGAATGGGCGGAAAACCGTCGGTGAGCAGCACAGGCGTAGTTCCCGCGGGATTGAGCGCCAGGAATGCCTCGCGACGATCCCACGGCCGTTCGTCCACCAGCGTGAGGTCGAGTCCGTATTCGCCGAGTACGAGACGAATGAAGCGGGAATGCGGGCAGAACGAATGATGGTAGAGCGTGTACATGCGGGCCTTGATAGTTATGCGATCTTAAGAAAGCGTCTCGGTTGCGTCGGTGGTAAAAGTGTCACGCGGCGCGCGCCAAACTAGCGAAGCTTGGCTCTGAGGCAACCCGCGAATGTGATGGTATTTGCGATTGCAGCAATGGTGGGAATAAGCGAGAAGAACCCGGCTTTTTCAGGCCCACACTGACGAAGGACAGATAAGCAGATGATGTCTGATGCGATAAGGGCGGTGATTCTCGGCGTTGTCGAGGGCGTCACCGAATTCCTGCCGGTTTCCTCCACGGGGCATCTCTTGCTCGCAGAGCGCTTCTTTGATCTGGGTGAGGATAATTTCTGGAAGAGTTTCGCCGTGCTGATTCAGCTCGGTGCCATTCTGGCGATCCTTGCAATTTACTTCGGCAAATTGTGGCATATTGCGCTGGATCTGTTCAAAGGCGATGCCGCGGCGCGCCGTTTCGTGATCGGTGTCCTCGTCGCATTCCTGCCCGCCGCGATCATCGGCGCCGCCGCCGGCGGCTATGTCAAAAGCTATTTGTTCAATCCGTGGGTCGTGTGCTTTTCGCTGATCGTCGGCGGCGCGATCCTGCTCTGGGTCGATCAGCTCGATCTTGAGCCGGTCCATCACGATGCCACGACGTTCCCTTTGCCGATGTATCTGAAGATTGGTCTGGCGCAGTGCGTGGCGATGATTCCAGGCGTGTCGCGCTCCGGCGCGACCATCGTCGGCGCCATGTTGCTCGGCGCCGAGAAGCGCGCAGCGGCAGAGTTCTCGTTCTTCCTGGCGATCCCGACCATGGTCGGCGCTTTCGTCTACGATCTCTACAAGAGCCGCGCCGATCTCTCGGTCGATCACGGCACGATCATCGCCATCGGCTTCGTGGTGTCGTTCATCACCGCGATCATCGTGGTGAAGAGCTTTCTGGGCTACGTCACGCGCCATGGCTTCACGCTGTTCGCATGGTGGCGCGTGATAGTCGGCACGCTCGGTCTGATCGCGCTGGCGCTGGGTTACTAAAATTCCGTGTCATCCCCGCCTGGCACGCCGAAGGCGTGCGTGGAGCGGGGGCCCACAACCACGGCCCCGGTGGTTAGAACGGCGAGGCCGTAATTGCTGCGCTTGAATGAGATCGACAACGTGTCTGGTTCCCCGCCTGCGCGGGGACGACATCGTCAGTTTATGCCGTTATGCGCGAACTGGCCGGTCGCGCGGAAACGCCAGAGATATTGTGGCGCAATGGCTTCCAGCGAATCGGCGGGGATGCCGAGGCCATCCAGCGTCAGGCCGGCCGCCTTGGCTGCGTCCGACACCACATTGTCGACACCAAGCATGGCGACCTGATCCGGCGTCAGCTTGAAGTCGCCGGGCGCGAATTGCAGGAAATACGACTGGAGCTTGGCGATGCCCATCGGCACCGGCAGCGTCATGCGCTTGCGTTCGATGGTCTTGAGAATGATGTCGATGATTTCACTCATCGTCAGCACTTCCGGACCGCCGAGCTCATAGGTGGCGCCCGGCTTGGTCTTGCCGTCGACGGCATCGGCCGCCGCCTGGGCCACATCGCCCACATAGACCGGCTGCATTTTCGTCGTGGCGCCGAACACCGGCATCACCGGGGCCATCCGGGCGAGATTGGCGAATCGATTGGTAAATTGATCCTCGGGGCCGAACACGATCGACGGGCGCAGGATGGTTGCCGATGGCACGGCTGCCAGCACGGCCTGCTCGCCGGCCGCTTTGGCGCGGGCATAGGCCGATTCAGAATTGGCATCGGCGCCGATGGCAGAAAACTGCACCATCCGCGCGCCGATTTCGGCGGCGGCCTGCGCCACCGCGCCGGCGCCCCGCGCCTGCACGGCATCAAAGGTCTGTGCGCCGCTCTCGGTCAGGATACCCACCAGATTGACGACGATGCTGGCGTCGCGCATCGCGGCCTTGATCGAGGCCGGGTGGCGCAGATTGGCCTGAACAATGTTGATCTGTCCGACACGGCCAAGTGGCTGCAGATGGCCGGCCAATTCCGGACGGCGCACCGCGACCCTGATCCGGTATTGGCGCTTGGCCAGCGCGCGGACCACATGGCGTCCCACGAAGCCGGATCCGCCGAAAACCGTGACGAGGGTGTCGATGGGGGCAGCCATGGATCAGTTCCTTGAGTCAGTCATGCAAGGGCAAAACGGGGGAATTTGGACCAATTCGCGATACGCCAACACGCGGGGCCTGTACAGCGGATTTGGAATTGAACGAAGCAATTTGACAAGCGCGTAACGGCCCCCTACTAACCGCGCCACGTGCCTCGCACGTGCCCAGGTGGCGGAATTGGTAGACGCGCTGGCTTCAGGTGCCAGTGGCTTAACGGCCGTGAAGGTTCGAGTCCTTTCCTGGGCACCACGCCCTCTCTATCTCGTTGTATTCGTTCAACTTCCCCTATTCCAAGGGGATTTGGCCGTCTCTCTGGTACACAGAGGCGGTACACATGCTCCTGAGAATGCCCTCTCCTGTTCGGCTCAATTCCGAAGTTCACTATCTCCGTAAGCGAGTCCCCAGTGAGGTGCTCGCTGCAGCCGTGAACACCACTCTCCGCATCCCTGTGGGCGAGGTCGTCGTGCCTGTGCGCGTCGGTCGCGGTGGCATCGTGAAGGTCTCGCTTCGGACCAGCGATCCCAAGATAGCCAAAGAACGCCAAGCGGCGGCGCTCTCCTATCTCGACAAGGTCTGGGCGTCGTTGAAGAACGGCCCTATTCGGCTTGACCATCACGATGTGACCGCGCTCGCTGGCGAGTGGTATAGGCGGACAAAAAAGGTCTGGGAGCGGGACCCCGGTCGGGCGACCTTGTGGGGGATCAAGAACCACGAGGCTCAGCAATGGGACGCGGCGACTGCTCAAGAGCAAATGTGGCCGCACGTAGAGGAGTTGCTGGAAGAGGTTGGGCTTCAAGTCACGGAAGAGACGAAGGTGCGCTTAGCTGCGGCTCTCCATCGCTCGTTCAAGGATGCCACTGCGTTGTTGGAGCGACGTGGACGGGGCGACTACGAAGCTGATCCGCTTGAGAAGAAGATACCCGAGTGGAAGCCCGCGACGTTGGCGAACGACCCGCCGACAAGGGTCCCCGTCATGGTGCTGTTCGCGGACTGGGAGCGGGAGGCGCGGCTTGCCAACCGCACCGAGAAGACACTCGACGAATACCGCTCGCTGCTGCAGCGGTTTGTAGACTTCGTTGGGCACGACGATGCCCTGAGACTGACCCCCGACGACGTGATCCGCTGGAAGGATGCACGCTTAGCCGCTGGCATCTCGCTCAAGACGGTCAAGCACTCCGACCTTGCGACCCTGAAGTCCATCTTCGGATGGGCTGAAGAGAACCGACGAATACCCCAGAGCCCCGTCCCGAAGTTGAAGCTGAAGCTCGGCAAGAAGAACCATGAACGCGAGAAGGGGTTCACGCACCCTGAGGCGATCTCCGTCCTACGCTCGGCACGCGATTACGTCGCCGCTCCGCGCGAACTGGACAAGACGGCAGCAGCCAAACGATGGGTTCCTTGGCTGTGCGCCTACACGGGCTCTCGGGTCGGCGAGATGGTCCAGCTTCGTCGTGGCGATATCGAGAGGCATGGTCGGTACTTGATCGCCACCATTACGCCTGAGGCAGGGAAGGTGAAGGACAAGCAGACGCGGCGTGTTGTGCTGCATCCGCATCTGCTGGAGCTTGGCTTCGCCGACTTCGTCAACAGCTCCTCAAACGGCTATCTCTTCGTCAATGCCAAGAACCGGGCAGAGGCCGAGGGGCGCGTTCAGGCCGTGAAGAACCGGCTGTGCGAGTTCGTGCGGACGACTGTGGAAGATGTGCGGGTGAGCCCTAACCACGGTTGGCGTCATCGCTTCCAGACAGTGGGCCGGAATGTTGACGCGAACGAAGGCGTTGTGAACGCTATCTGCGGCCATGGAAGGCGCGATGTGGCGGACGACTATGGTGACCGTACGTTCGAGGCGATGGCGACCGCTCTGGCTAAGTACCCGAGGTACGATCTTGAAGGGCTCTCGGGGGGGGGGACTCGCTGAGATGGCGGCAGCCTGAACCGCGCTCGGGCGCTGTAAGTGTTCGACGCAATCGTCATCGGTTTCGCTTAATTGCGGCCAGCTTGTCGCGTTGGTGAGCAATAGGTCCGTCGAGGACCGGGATGATTTCGTGGAAGCCGGCCAGCAGGTTCTTGGCGATGCGCGTCACGCAACCAAGCAGGCGGTGAATGTCCCCCTGAGTCTCCTTGAGCAGTTGCCCGGTCTCCACGGAGGTGTCTCCCGTATCGGCCAAATACTTCCGATCGACCACGCCGCCCTTGTGGGAATGGAGGTGCCTGCGGTGGAACATGCGATTTGTGAACGAGCGGTCGTGCGTGTCCAGTCCCTTAAGGACGTCAATGTCGAAGTCTGCTTTTAGCCCGGTCGCGATGTCGTCGAGCTGAGCGAAGTTGGCCTTCTCCCACCGTCCGTAACGGGCCGGGGTCATTGGTACGAGAGCGCATAGCTGTCGAGCGATGTTGCGGCCAATCGTGTCGAACCCGTCAACCGCTTCTTTCAACGCAGTTGCGAGCTGAATGCTGCCCCCGTTCACAGCGTTGCGGAGGGCTTCGACGTCAGCCTCCAGCATTGCCAGGTCGTTCCTCGTGCCGCAGCCAGAACAGAACGCGAAGCGGCCAAGTATGTCGTTTAGGTTCCCGCATGATTCGCAGGTGAACTTGGTCTGCTTCGATTTCTCGACGAAAAACTCAGGTGGAGTCGCAGGCATTCCTTCAGCTATGCCCCGATCCAACAATTCCCGCGCCCTGATCTCCCAATGTCCAGCCTTGTCTTGCTCAAGGACGCCCGTGAAGAAGCCGCAGGCTGCCCTCACATAGGCTCTTTGCGCGTCGCTCAAGCATTCGTGGGAGGCTGAATGCCCTCCGCAGTAACAGCACACAGCGGTTGCTGCGAAGCCGGGTGTCGCGGTTCTCCAGTAGCCGTCACAATGGGGGCACTTGCGGCCCCACATAGCCCTTTGATCCGTTGCGACAAGAACCTGAAAGCGACCATATCGCGGTGATTTATGATCGTTGAGGCCGGCGACGCCGACGGGCTCGCCAGTCTCAGTGGCCCAGATGCTGTACAGCGCCAGCGGTAGGGGCTCCGAGTACTGAATGCCCAGTGATCCAAGTAACCGGCCATCCTCGACGATGACATCGCATGTAAGCGTTACGTCGGAGATCGGGATATCCGTGAACTCTTCGTCCATTGTGGCTCCGCATCTACCGCCACCAAGCGGCAGCGCAATGTCGCATCGTAGGCTGACTTCTTGGCTCCGCGAACAAATACACTGATCGGGCCACGTCGATCATCATGTCGCATCATCTCTATGCCGCCCAGCTCGCCAGCGCTGCCTCTGCCGCGACCCGGTCATCCCTGATCCGGTAGACGGTCTGCCGACTAAGCCCAGTGGCTGATGCAATGTCGCCGACGCCTGCCGACAAATCGAGCATGTTCAACACGACCGTGAGCTGCTCTCGCGAAAAGCTCGGCTTGCGTCCTCGATATTTGGTCTCGGCCTCGGTGGCTTTCGCGAGAGCAATGCCGCCACGTTGAGCTTCCTTGATCGCTTCTGCGTTGGCCTGCGCTGTCGCAGCCATGAACGCGATGAGCGCGTCTCGGACCGCCATCTGCATTGGGTCGCTGGTCGCACCATCGAAAGTCATGCCGTTAATGACGGTGCGGATAATGACGCCCCTTCGCATAAACTCTCGGATGGCGTCGCTTACGTCACTGTAGTTGCGGCCAAGCCGATCAACCCACCGGACAACCAAGGTGTCGCCTCTGCGCAAGATATCGAACAGACGCTTGCCCTCGGGCCGCTCTGCGAGACGGGTGCTGACCCCCGAGACGCCATGGTCAGCAAGAACATGATCGAACTTGTAACCAGCGGCCTCGGCCTGAATGCGCTGGTGGTCGATGGTCTGGTCCTTCGTAGAAACTCGGGCATAGAGGATCGTGGACACAATGGGCTCCGTGTTCGATAGGCTTCTGTCCGATGAGTATCGTGTCCGATGGTGGTGGTCAACCCTAACGGACGCAGAAAGACGACGCCTTTCGCTGTTCGTATGGCTACAGCCTAACGTACGAGGACGCATCATTCGTCTACCTCAATCCTCATGCTAGGAAACAGCAAGTCTTACCGCCGTGAGCTGAGGCCGTGCATGTGGAACGCATTTCTAGTTCTTGTGGGGCTGACACTTCTGCCTTTGGCGGTATCGCTGTTCGGGCGCTTGAAGTCGATCTTGATGACGATGGCCCTCAGCTTGCTAGCGCTTATCTTCATCGTATGGCTATTCATGGAGCAGGGTTCGTCACCGCTGCTGTTCGGCCTCGTGACATCATGGGCGCTGGCGTGGTGGACCGCCTTTCACGGGATCAGAACCAAGCGGTCGTCTAGGGAGCATGCCCGACTGAGGCGGGCCGTCCGACAGCTATACTTCTGGCATCGTTATCGTAGCGGGAGGGGCAAGAATGCTGCACTTTGGCCCTCACCTCTTGATCGCCGAGATTTGCGCCACTCCTGACGTAGCCAATAAGCGATGACCCCGCATGGGGGATGCGCCAAGCACTCCCGGTCGAGGGGGAGGTGTTCTCAGATTTTCGCCAAAATCCCGAGGGTGACGGTTGACGATGGAGGGCCGCCCTCTGCTGCGGCATGGGCTTCTGCCTGGTCCTGCCGTGAGGCCCGACGGCAGGCGTGTCTCGGCGCAACGAGCCGTGTCGGGGAGTGAGCGATCACAGTGCGAGCCTTTATCCCTCCAATGGAAGAAAGGCGGTCGCCGGATAGCAATTGGCGCAAAATGGCAAGACCGGTGATCTGCCTATGCTCGAAATGGCCCCCACGTTAGTCAGATGAATGAAAAGGTACGTCCATGCTCCGCTCGGTTGGCATCAGTCTCGCATTTGCTTCGGTTGCACTGACCGGTGGAGCATTTGCCCAGGCGCCAGCCAGCAAAATGCCGGTCACCGTTGACAATTTCACCCGCGCGGAGACCGATCATTACCTCGCGGCGAATGCAAAGGCCGTAGGCGGGCTGGGCAAGTTTCAGCATTCCCGGGAGCCCGTATCGATCGATAAGCAAACGGTCATCCGCATGAATCGGGATACGCTGTATTCGTTTGCCGTATTTGATCTTGCCGGCGGGCCGGTAACGCTCTCGCTGCCTGACACGGGCAAGCGTTATATGTCGATGATGGTCGTCGATCAGGATCACTACCTGCCAATCGTCGCCTACGGCACGAAGCCGGTTACGTTGACGCAGAAATCCGTTGGCACCCGCTATGCCTTCGTCGCTGTCCGGACGCTGGTCAATCCCAATGATCCGAAGGATCTCGACGAAGTCCACAAGCTTCAGGACGCCATCAAGGTCAGCCAGAAGGCAACAGGCAAGCTCGACCTTCCAAACTGGGATGAAGGGAGCCTGACGGACGTCCGCAATGCGCTGCTCGGACTGGCAAAGTTCCAGACGTCGTTTCGCGGTTCCTTTGGCGCCCGCGGCCAGGTCGATCCGATCCAGCACCTGATCGGCACGGCTGCCGGGTGGGGTGGCATTCCGGACAAGGACGCCATCTACGTAAGCTTCACGCCTGCGAAGAACGACGGCAAGACGGTCTACATCTTCAATATGCCGAAGACTGTGCCTGTGAAGGATTTCTGGTCGGTCAGCGTGTACAACGCGAAGGGATTCTTCGAGAAAAACGAATACAATGCCTATTCGCTCAACGACATCACCGCGAAGAAGAATGCCGACGGCTCGGTGACAGTCCAGTTCGGCGGCTGTGACGGCAAGATCCCCAACTGTCTGCCGATCGTTGAAGGCTGGAACTACACCGTCCGGCTTTATCGGCCGGAGCAACCCCTTGCCAGCGGCGAGTGGAAACTCCCGGAGGCCAAGCCCTTAAACTGAGCCTCAAGCTGAAGGACTGAGCACACCTAATCCCCCACCGTCATCCCGATACGCCGACTGGCGTGTCAGAGGCCGCGCAGAAACACTCAAGGCGACACCCGGTTTCCCAGCCGGGATTGCTCGCGAAACTGTCGCGGCGCCACACCGGCAATTCGGCGGAAGGCGCGGCTGAAGTGTGCCGGATCCGTGTAGCCGGAAGAAAAGGCGATATCGATAATCCTGGCATCCGTGTCGCGCAAAAGTTTGCTCGCATTCTCATATCTGACGGTGTCGAGCAGATCTGAATAGCTCAGGCCGACATGCGCGAGCTTGCGCTGAAAGCTTCGTGTGCTGACGCCAGCCATTTCAGCGACTTCGGCAAGAGCTGGAATTCCGTCGTCCAGATAGGACGGCAGCATCAGTTTCAGCAGCTCAACGATGTCATAGCCGGAAGGGCCATCCTCGTGAGCGTGCGGCGCAGGGCTTAAATCTTTCCGACGGTTGGCGAGACTGAGGTGCGAGATCGGCAAGTCGATCCACGCGGCATGCTGCCCTGACAGGAATCGCACAGTTGGCCACAAGGATTGCGTCGCCGGACGCGGCGTGTAGCGCGCTTCAAAGGCGATCGTTGCCGGCGTCCAGTCGGGCCCCGCGAATTGCCGCACGATGTGTATGGAGAAAATGTTCTGGATCCATTGCAGATGCTCCATATGCAGGAGCCCCTCTGTCCCGGCGAGCCTGCTGCAAATCCGCACGTGATCGTCATCGTGCTCAATCCACATGCTCAGGATCGTATCCTCCCGCGGCGCCCATGTGCAGGCGTGCCGCAGGGCAACGAGCAGCGTCGGGGAGTGCGCGATCAGGGCCCGCGTTTTCTCGCGCATATGGGAGAAATGCAGCCGCTGGCTGGCCAGGAAGCCGAATTCTTCAATGCCCTGGCTTCTCCGCGCTGTTTCCATGAAACGGATTGCGGGCATCAGCGGGACATAGAGATCGCTCTTGTCCTGCAGGGACGACGGAAGCCGAAACTTTGTCAGAAGCGAACTCGTCGGCGCACCGGTCTCATCGAGAATCCCGACGAAGGGCAGAAGAAACTGGCAGCGCGTTAAAGGGATATTAGCCATTGGGTCTCGTCGCGATCATCAGTCAGCACTTTTCATCAGCCACAATTTCATTCGAATCGCTACTGGCGAGCCCGGAGAATGTCACCGTTCTCTTGCCGGCACCTGTCGGCCTCGAATTGCAACGGTCGCCGCGTCGAGTACATGCGGCAAGAATTCACCTGCAAATGACATGATCGGCAGCGATTGGCGCGAAGTGGCAAGACGGCCGGCCCTCGTCTGCACGAAATGACCCGGACAGGGTTCGCCTGTCGATCGGAAGGCAACCGGGCCGGGCGCAGGCCCCGGCTCCCCCAAGATTCCGCCCACGGAACGTCGGCACCGGCCCGGCTTTGCTTCCACCTTCACAATGAATCCGACAAGTAAACTGGAACCACCATATTGAGAACGCTGACCTGCGCCGAAACGGCTCAGACGGATTTGCGATCGGAGCGTGTACGAGACGGCATGATCTTCGTGAGTGCCGGAACGTTCTGGATGGGTTCGGATCGGCACTACCCCGAAGAGAGGCCGGCTCACCGCGTCAGTGTCGATGGGTTCTTCATTGACGAGACTCCTGTCACCAATACTCAGTTTGCCGAGTTCGTGGCCGCAACCGGATATCGCACGGTTGCCGAATCCGTGCCCGATCCAAAAGACTATCCCGGCATAATGCCGGAGATGTTGTATGCGGGCTCGCTGGTTTTTCGCGAGCCGACCGGGCGTGTCGGTCTTGATGACTGGTCGCAGTGGTGGTCGTTTCTCGAGGGCGCCAACTGGCGTCGTCCCTATGGTCCGGTTAGCAGCATCGAGGGACGAGATGATCATCCCGTCGTCCACGTCACCCACCAGGACGCGCTGGCCTATGCACGATGGAAGGGCAAGGATCTTCCTACAGAAGCCGAGTGGGAGTTCGCCGCCAGAGGAGGCCTCGAACAGGCCGAATTCGCATGGGGATCGGAGCTGATCCCCGATGGCCGGCATATGGCCAATACCTGGCAAGGGTCGTTTCCGACAGTCAATCATAACCAGGACGGATACGCCCGCACGTCGCCTGTGAAGGCTTTTCCGCCTAACGGATACGGCCTCTACGACATGATCGGAAACGTCTGGGAGTGGACGTCCGACTGGTACTCCGCGCAGCACGAAGCAGACACGACGAAAGCCTGCTGCGTGCCCAGCAATCCTCGCGGCGGCCATGAGTCAGCCAGCTACGATCCATGCCTTCCCGAAATAAAAATCCCGCGGAAGGTCCTCAAAGGCGGCTCGCATCTATGCGCTCCGAATTATTGCCGCCGCTATCGGCCTGCAGCTCGCCATCCAGAAGCAATCGATACTTCGACAAGTCACGTCGGGTTCAGATGCATTGTTCGAAACGGAGAATCGAATGGAAAAGCCTCCTAATAATCATCTCAGGGCGCGCTGGTTGGGCGTGAGCACGACTCTCCTGTTGTTGGGAACGCCTGCTGTCGCCCAGGAATCGCTGCCGTTTCCGCCGAAGCCCTCAGGGAGCAAAGCCGGACCGACGATCGCGGAGTCGACCTACAGCCCCCTGCCGGTGAAGTCGCATCTCCCGGCCAACGCGCCGAACATCGTCGTGATCATGCTTGATGATGTCGGTCCAGCGCTTCCGAGCACCTTCGGCGGCGTGATCGATACACGGACGCTGAGCCGCGTTGCCGGAGACGGGATCACCTATAACCGCTTCCACAATGCCGCGATGTGCTCACCCACCCGCGCGGCCCTGCTGACCGGGCGCAATCACCATCGCGTCGGCTCCGGCCAGATCACCGAACTGGCGAACGACTGGGACGGCTATTCTGGCCGGATCCCGCGCACATCGGCGACCGCGGCGAAGGTCCTCGGCTATTACGGCTATGCGACGAGCGCCTTCGGAAAATGGCACAACACGCCGGCCAACGAGACCACGGCGGTCGGCCCCTATACGAACTGGCCGGCCGGCCAGGGGATCGGCTTCGACTACTTCTACGGCTTCCTGGCGGGAGAATCCTCGCAATGGGAGCCTGCGGTCGTCGAAAACACAGTCCGGGTGAATCCGTCCGAAGGGAAGAAGGAATACCACTTCACCGAAGACATGACCGACAAGGCCGTCTCATGGATGAAGCAGGTCCGCGCGCTGACGCCGGATCGGCCCTTCTTCATGTATTGGGCCCCCGGCGCCTCCCATGGCCCGCATCACATCTTCAAGGACTGGGCGGACAAATATAAGGGCAAGTTCGACGAAGGCTGGGACGTCATGCGCGAACGCGTCTTCGCCCGCCAGAAGGAGCTCGGCTGGATTCCGAAGGACACCGAGCTGACGCCGCGGCCGAAGACGCTGGCCGCATGGACTGACATTCCCGAGGACGAAAAGCCATTTCAGCGTCGGCTCATGGAAGTGTTCGCCGGATATACCGAACACGCCGATGCGCAGGCCGGCCGATTGATCGATGCTTTGGACGAACTCGGCATCCGCGACAACACGCTCGTCTTCTACATCTGGGGCGATAACGGTTCGAGCGCGGAAGGCCAGAACGGCACGATCAGCGAGCTCCTGGCCCAGAACGGTATTCCGTCCGAGATCAAGGACCATATCCGCACCATGAACGAGCTCGGCGGCCTGGACGTGCTCGGCTCGCCCAAGGTGGACAACATGTACCATGCCGGCTGGGCCTGGGCCGGCTCCACGCCCCATCGGTCGACAAAGCTGATCGCCGCGCATTTTGGCGGCACCCGCACGCCGCTCGCCGTTTCCTGGCCGAGCAAGATCAAGGCGGACAAGACGCCGCGTCCGCAATTCCATCACGTCAACGATATCGTGCCGACGATCTACGACATCCTGCGCATCACGCCGCCGAAGCTCGTCGACAGCGTCAGCCAGGATCCGCTCGACGGCACCAGCATGACCTATTCCTTCGTGTCCCCGACGGCACCGGACCACAAGAAGGAGCAGTATTTCGAGGTCATGGGGAGTCGCGCCTACTACAAGGACGGGTGGATCGCTTCGACATTTGGGCCGAGAGTGCCTTGGCAAGCGGGCGTCGATCCCTCGATCATGACATGGTCGCCGAAGAACGATGTCTGGGAACTCCATGATCTCAAGAAGGATTTCTCGCAGGCGAAGGACGTCGCCGCCGCCAATCCTGGCAAGCTCGACGAGCTGAAGAAGGCTTTCGAGGTAAGCGCGAAAGATAATAAGGTCTATCCGGTGGGCGGCGCGCTATGGTCCGCGATCTTCCACCCGGAGGACGCACCGTCCAATCCCGCCAAGTCGTTCAGCTTCACGCAGGAGGTCGTCGGCGTTCCCGAGTTCACCGCGCCGAAGCTCGGATCGCGTAGCAACCTCGTCACCATCGATGCGGATTTGCAGCCCGCCTCGAAGGGCGTGCTCTATGCGCTTGGCGCCGTCTCGGGCGGCATCGCCCTGTGGGTCGAGGACGGGAAGCTCCACTACGAGTATAATCTGTTCGAGATCGAACGGACGCAGCTGGAAACGTCAGCCCCGCTCCCGACCGGGAAGGTCAAGATCGAGGTCGAAACAACGCGCAAGACCAGCGGCGCCCGCCCCGCGTCTCTCGACATCGTCATCCGCGTTGACGGCAAAGAAGTCAGCAAGGGCCGTGTCCCACGCGCGGCACCAGGTAGCTTTACCGCCAACGATGCCTTCGACGTCGGCCGGGACAGCTATTCCCCCGTCTCGCTCGCGTATTTCGACCGCAAGCCCTTTGCGTTCAACGGGAAAATCAATCGTCTACGGGTTGAGTATCTGAACTGAGTGGTCGTTTGACCACGTTGAGTAATCGTTGACTGGGAGCGGAGATCGAAGGTGTTCGCTGCTCCCGGTCGAGAACGAACTTCACTACCCCTGCAGATAACGCCTGCTGAATCTCGAAAGGAACGTTCAATGATGAAGCAACTTGCTTTTGTTCTTGCTGTTGCGTGCGCAGCCCCACTGGGCTCGGCTCAAGCCCAAACCGAATTGAAGGCCTATGCTGATGCGGATGGTTACATCAACGTGCAGAAGCTGACTTGCGCGCAACTTGCCGGAACGTATCAGGAAGACGCGAACTTTCTCGGCGTTTGGTACAGCGGTTGGTACAATGGCCTCGGAAAGAAGTCGTCCATCAACTTGCCCAGAGTTCGAGAAGGCATTCACGAGTTGATCGTCTACTGCAAGGCCAATCAAGGCACGACGATCATCAAGGCCATCGACGCTCTTCTGAAGGCCGAAAAGGTCCGCACGGCAAAATGAATGATGATTCCCGCATCAGTTTGAATTGCCGGCCCGGCTAACTAACAAGTAACAGGAAACATCCCTTGAAAAACCAATCCAGAACGCCCTTGAATGCGGGGCGCCGATCGATCCGCTCTGTTGCCGCGCTCCTGATCGCGTCGGGTTTATCTGCGACATGCATCGGAGCTGGCGCTGCCCGCGCGGATAATGCTGCATCCATCCTGCGCGCAATGTCCGACTACATCGCGAATCAAAAGAATGTTTCGATATCGTATGATTCCGATATTGAGATCATGACCCCGGACATGCAGAAGATTCAGTTTGCCAGTTCCGGGCAACTTACCCTCCATCGGCCGGACAAACTCCGCGTGACACGGACCGGCGGCTACGCCGACGTTGAGCTCGTATACGATGGCGCCAATTTCACCGTTTCCGATCGTGCCCGCAAAGTCTACGGGCAGATGCCAGTCCCCGGTACGATTGATCAACTCGTCGACCGCATTCGCGACAAGTCCGGTATCGAGGCGCCGGGCGCCGACCTTCTTCTCGCCAATTCCTATGCAGCCTTGATGGATGGAGTCTATGACGCCAAGCATATCGGCAGGGGTGTCATCGATGGCCATGAGTGTGAACACCTGGCGTTCCGTACGCCGGATGCCGACTGGCAGATCTGGATAGAACCAGGCGCGACGCCAATTCCGCGCAAATACATCATCACCACCAAAACGGTGACAGGCGCGCCTCAGTACACGCTCCGAATCAGCAGCTGGAAAACCAGCCCCGACACCAGTGCCGATGCATTCGCTTTCAAGCCGAGTGCAGACATGAAGAAGCGCGAGCTTCAGGATCTCGGCCATATCGACGAGATTCCTCCAGGAATCAGCCCCAGCGGAGAGAAGAAATGACTGGATCGAAAAGCAAGCTGCTGAAAATCGCCCTCGGAACGAGCGTGGCCATCCTGTGTCTGTCGGTCAGCGAACAGGCGTCGTTCACGCGTGGCGGCACGTTCATGACCTCGGCTGAGGCACTCATCGGAGCTCCGCTCACGCCCCTGAGTTACGCCGGCGTCGCGCGGCGAACGACGCGCCGAGCCGTCGTTGGTGGAGCCATCGTAGGCGGAGCAGTCGCGGGTGCAGCCGTCGTCGCCGCGCCACCCGCTTGCGTTCAGGCGGTCGACGTCTACGGCCGAATCTATAACCGGTGCTACTGATCGCACTCAGACCGAGGGCTCTTTCAGCAGGTGGTGGTTGTCGATTCACGTCGAGCAGCGACGATGCGGTGTTCTCAACGTTACTGAAATAGCTGGAGCGCGCTTCCATCGGAAAGCGCTCCAGCTTTTCTTGACGCATCCTGTCTCAGCGCGAATGCGTTTGCGCTGGAATGGCCCCATCCAAGATCGGCTCCCTTAGCGTGGTGTCGCCTTTCGATGTAACGCAACACCCTGCGAATAATGTAAGCAGCGCGGGAATTCGGTGTGACGAATATCGATTTACGCGTATGTTGATCCATTTTTGATTTGTGCTGTTTTACTACGCGGAGTTTGTTGATGCGCTTCTCTTTGACGATGACGGTCGCTGCCTGCGCCATGCTGTGCTGGTCACAAAGTCCAGTCATAGCAGCCGAAGGCGGCGTAAGTGTCTCCCTCCTCGGGTCACACGCAACCGGCGCGGGCATTACGCCGCCGCCCGGCGTCTTCTTTCAGAACGACTTTTATTATTACGACGGCAAACTCAGCGGCGGTCGAACTCTGCCGACTGGTGGTCTTCTCGTTGCAGACGTCTCGGCCCAGAGCTGGATCGAATTGCCAACAACACTCTGGGTTACACCTGCCAAGATTCTCGGCGGCAATCTCGCATTCTCGTTGACGGTGCCCGTTGGTGAGCCGCGCGTGAATGCAAATCTGCTGGTGAACTCGCCGCGCTTCGGGCCGATCGGTGTCGGCGTGACGGACAAGAATGCTAGCCTCAGCGACTTCTTTCTCCAGTCCTTTGTCGGGTGGCAGTCGGGCAATTTTCACTGGCAGCTCGGCGTCGGCGGTGTAATCCCGTCCGGAACGTATGTCGCCGGTCAACTGTCGAACGCCTCGCTGAACAGACCCGCGCTCGACGTCTTCGGCACTTTCACATGGCTAGATTCTGCCATTGGCTGGGATCTCTCCGCCGCGGTAGGCGTAACCTTCAACCAGACCAACACGGCGACCGACTACAAGAGTGGCGATGAATTCCACCTCGAATGGGCAGCAACTAAATACGTCACCAAGGAATTCACGCTCGGGCTCGTTGGTTACTATTACCAGCAACTGACGGCGGACTCCGGAACAGGCGCGAGGCTGGGCGCCTTTGAGGGTCGTGTCGTCGCACTCGGCGGCTCGATTGGGTACACGTTCGAGGTCGGGACGCTCCCGATTTCAACGCGCCTGAAAATCTATCGTGAATTCGATGCCGTGAACCGCATGGAAGGCACTGCCGGATACTTTACCGTGTCTGTGCCCGTCGCGTTGGATACCAATGTAATGGCGCTCGCCGATGGGCGCTCGATAAAAGCCAAATTCTAGCTCCTTCAACTGGGAAGCCTCCAGGCTTGTTCTTTGTCGATGTTCTGAGGAACGATGGATAGGATTGATGACGGCATATCAGTCAGGACACACCGGCTCACAAATTTCGAAGAACTCAGTGCCGCCGTTTATGGAGCACGCATCAGCGGGACGTAGAGATCGCTAAATGGCTTGACCGGCCGCGATTGGCGCGAAGTGGCAAGACGGTTGGCCTTCGTCTGTACGAAATGACCGGATAGGATCCGCCTGTCGATCAGAGGCAATCTGGCTGGACGCAGGCATCGGCGTCCGCGAACAATCCGCTCCACGGAACGTCGGCACCGGCTCGGCTTTGCTTCCGTCTTCCCAAGGAATCCGATAATTAAACTGGAACCACACCTTTACCGCCTCCGCTTCGATTGTTTTTTTCACGGGGCAACTGGTTGTGCCGAAAAAGTCAGGTGGCAACCATCTTCAGAGCACTGATCATTGCAGCAACCTACCGTTTTTGATCGGCGGCTCTGACTTACCTTCTAAGGGGCGGCTCGGTCAGATGGCGGGGACCCGCATTCGGGGAAACTCAGTCGCCTGATGATCCCGGCACTCTTGAAATGAATAGGGACTATCCATGACTGCAAACCTGGTTCGATCCGCAGGCGCATCCGTCTTCGTGCTGCTCACAATTTGCGGTCAAGTCCTCGCCCAATCGAGCGAAGCCCAACCGAAGGTCACTGATCCTCATTTCAAGATAGCGCCCGGCTATCTGAAGCCGTCCGAACTGCCAAACAGCCTGGTCCTGCTCGGTCCGCCCCCCGAGAAGGATTCGGCTGCGCTGGCCAGGGACGAAGAGGCGCGCAAGGCAACGCTCCCGCTGCGCGGCACCGACCGCTGGAAGCAGGCCTATACCGACGCCGACCTTGCCTTCCCGCAGGCCGCCGACAATTTTTCCTGCGCGATGGGCATCAAGATCGACAAGGAACAGACCCCGCGCCTCTATGCCATGATGCAGAAGATGCTGTCCGACTTCGGCCTGTCGACCTATGGCGTGAAGAACAAGTACAACCGCATTCGCCCCTTCGTCGTTCACAACGAAGCCACATGCAGGGCCGATCAGGAAGCGATTCTGCGTGGAGACGGCTCCTATCCGTCAGGCCATACGGCTGCGGGTTGGGGATGGGCCCTCGTCTTCGCACAGATCAATCCCGAGCGTTCCAACGAGTTGTTCACGCGCGGCATCGCTTTCGGCCAGAGCCGCGTGATCTGCGATGCGCATTGGCAGAGCGATGTCGATGCGGGCCGCATCATGGGGGCGGCGACTGTCTCGCGCTTGCAGACCAACGCCACCTTTCTTGCCGACCTCAAAGCTGCAAAGATGGAAGTGAAGGCTGCGAAAGCGAGGCGCGCTGCGCCGGTTTGTGCGGCCGAGACAACAGCCTTGTCCACGCAATAAGCGGGTTTTGATTTTGAGCAGCGGGCGTCTTCGACCGATTCATGGATGGTTTCTGGTTTGCACCATTTGCGTGGGCGTGACCGATGCTGCCTCCGGCAAGGACGACAACGATCAAGCGGCTCAATTTACCCCGCCAAACGTCTATCTGGATCTCCGCACCACCTATGCGACAGCGCCCGGCGGTGCGATCGGAATCGGCTTCGGCAACACGTCGCTGTTTTCGGTTCTGGGGGCGATCGCCCTCGCGGCCGGCCACACGCCGTCGATGGTGCCGACCCATAAAAAGTTGCCGGCAGTGCACGCGGTCACGATTGATATCCCTCTCACCGTCGATCTCAACGATCGGGTATCGGTCTATGGCGGCGTTTCAGTGAATGCCAACACGATGCCGCTCGGTGGCTGGACGGATATCGACATCGCGAGCTGGAACGTCGGCTTTCAGGCTGACCTCTACAAACAGAACGGCGGTGCGCTCCCCAGCATCACCTTGCAATCGACCATCACGCAATCGCTGCCGAGCGGGCCGTTCGCGACGACCAATTTCAACAACGTCATTGAGTTCGACTATGCATTGGACGAGGATCAAACCAAGGGATTTATCTTTGGCCTCCAGGACACCCGCGTCGCGGTCCAAAGCGCAACGGCTGAGGTCCGTTCGAGCATGATCGGATATGCCGGCGGCTACTATCAGTGGCCGAATAACTGGAAAGCGTCCGCCCGCGTCGGCGTGCAGTCATTCGGCGGCGTTGAACTCCTGAACAGAACGCTGATCCAGCCCTTTACCCAACCCATTATCCGCCTCGACCTCGACCGCATGGACGACAACGACAATCGCGTGTTCGGTGTGATGGTGCAGATCCAATGGATCCCGCAGCCGTCCTATCAATTGACGTTCAGGACGCCGCTCTATCTGACGGGGAATTAGCCAGCGTTTGTGTCTGAACTTACCAAGGCACTATGCCGGCATCGTCGACGCCCTGATACCGCTTGAAGCCGCTAATATTCTGAATCGACTTCCGCTTTCGGCGGGATAGCCAAGATAGCTGGACTTCCCGCTAGGCACGCCCGTGCCGCGGTTGACCCGCTCGGACATCGGCGGGTTTGCGGTCAACATAAACACCCCACGGTTTTTCCTTTCCTTTCCTTACCTCGGTGAGGGGCAGGGCTGGCCGTTTGGAAGCACGCATTTGGCAGCTGGTGGTGCTGGACGTGCGGCAGGTGGCGGCGGCGGTGCCGGACGCGCAGCAGGCGGCGGCGGCGGTGCCGGACGCGCAGCAGGCGGCGGCGGTGGCGCCGGACGTGCAGCAGGTGGCGGCGGCGGTGCCGGACGCGCAGCAGGCGGCGACGGTGGCGCCGGACGTGCAGCAGGTGGCGGCGGCGGTGCTGGACGCGCGACAGGTGGCGGTGGCGGCGCGGGACGCGCGGCAGATGGTGGCGGCGGTACTGGACGCGCCGAAGGTGGCGGCGGTGGTGCCGGACGCGCAGCAGGCGGCGTGGCGGCCGGCTTCGTTGCCGAATGCGGAGTTGCTGGCACCGCGGGCGCAGGCCCAGGAGTTTGGGACGATTTTGCGCCGACGGGCGGAGAAGCCTTCGGAGATGCAACAGCTGGAAGCGGCTGGCCGTTGGTTCCTGGTAGCGCCGATCCCGGCTTGTTCGCACCCGGAGCTACAGGGGCTGCTGGCGCCGGCGAAGATTTCGCACCGGAAGCTGGCGATGCGCCTGAAGCTGCGCCGGGGACAGGCGGAAGCGGCTGACCATTCGCTCCGGGTAGAGCCTGTCCCGGCGGCTTGTTGATTGCATTTGGAGTCGAAGGCGCTCCTGGGGCCGGCGGTGTCCCCGGCTTTACAGCTGTCAACGGGCGCGCACCGGGCGCGACATTTGTGGGTGACGTCGGAGCCGGACCTGTTGTCGCTGGCGTGGACTTTGTACCAGCCGGCGGCAGTGCACCGGGAACAGGCTTGCCGTCGGGGCCGATGGCGCCTGGCGGCGGCGTTGGCCCTGTTGCTGGCGTGGATTGCGCCTGAGACGGCACCGGCTGTCCTGGAATAACAGGTTTGGGCGCCTGCACCGGTGGAGGGTTGGGCGCGAGCGCAGCCTTGGTCGCGACGGAAGGCGGCAGCGAAGGCGCCAGAAGCGCAGCAGCCCCTGCACCCGCAACCCCCGCAGCGATGACGCGGCCAGCTCCGGACGAGGGCGCCGGCGCCTGTCCCGCGCCTTGCACTGGAGCAGCGGGCGGAGGCGCAAGGGTTTGGGCCTGTCCGCTGGGATTGGTGATCGTCACCACATTCGTCGTGTTGTTGACGACGACGGTGTTGTGAATGTTGTTGTAGATGATGTTGCTCGGCGGAGGTGCCACATACTCAGGTGGCCGCACCCATACGGGAATGGGCGAATAATCCGGGACCGGAAGAATGAACGCATAGACCGGTGGCGGCGGTGGCGGCAGATCGACAAAATAGACCGGACGCGGCGGCAGGAAGATGACCGGCGGCGGAGGCGGTGGAGCAAATCCGAAATCGGGATCGTCGAACATCAAAACCGGGCGCTCAACGTAGATTACTTCCTCTGGCGGCGGCGGCGGCACGTCGTATGCGATGACGGAAAACTGCGGCGGCGGTTCAAAGGCTGCTGAAAGATAGGCAAGCCGGCGACGGGCATCATCCGCGTGTGCGCCCCGTGGGTAGCGGCGAAGATAGGACCAGTAAGCGGGTGGCGTGTTGACACCCCGCGTTCGGCGCCAGGTGATCGCCTCGCGGCGCGCCGCGACGATCGCGCGAACCCGCCGCGCCATCGGATCATCGGGATAGGCAGCGAGGAAGGCCTCGTAGTCCTCCAGCGTGTCACGGTCCACGGCGGCCAGGTAGGCTTCCTGCGAGCTGAAATCGCGAAGCGGTCTTGATCGGATCGAGGAGGCTTGCTCACGCGAAACCGCAGGCGGAGGCGCGTCGGGCGCGCGGTCGAAGAAATAGAATGGCGCCTCTAACTTCGACGCATTCCACGGGACTTCCGCGCCCTTGGTTGTCTCGTTAACGCGGAGCCGAATGCGGCTGAAGAGGTCTTCCACCCGCAGCCCGCCTTCACGCATCATTTCGGCGAGCGCTTGGGCATATGCCGAATAGGGCCCGGCCTCAGTGGGTGCCACCGTACCAGGTGCCGCATTGAAGGCGATAAACATGCCTTGTTCGGGCTCGACGAGTGCCAGTCCGCCGGTTAGCGGGGGGCCGATTTTGGCGAAGGGATTGGTTCGCGCAATGTCGAGGACCACCATGCTCGCCTTCAATTTCAGCGCGGCAAGCGGAGCCATATAGTCGGATAACCGGAGCGCTTCCGCCGATATATTGACGTCGCGAGCGATCCTGGCATCGACCGGCACGAAATAATTCTCGCCTTCAAGCTGCAATCCATACCCGCCAAGATAGATGAAGGCGACCGTCTCCGGTCCAGAGGACGATGCCTTGTCCAGGAACTCCCGGAACGTCCGACGCAGCGAATCCTGATCCAGATCTCGTGCCCCGGTGACGTCGAAGCCGGCAGCCTGAAGTGTTTGCGCAATCAAGCCGGCATCGTTCGCGGGGGTCGGCAGGGCACCTGCCTGATAGTTCGCATTGCCGATCACCAGAGCGATGCGCCGTTCGGACGGCGCGGCGTTCGATGTGCTTCCACCGACCAGCATGAGTGCCAACAGAAAAGCAGCGAACTTCGAGATCGATGTCATGACCATCCCGCCAAATCGTTGGGTCCAGCGTTACACATAAATTCAACGGCGTTGAACGAATTCTGAATGGAACTGGTCGGAATTAAGACGCGACCAAAGAGCATGATGAGAGCAGCAGGATAGTTACTTTCGATCTTGGTATGTCCGAGCAAATGCCGGACGGACCTGAGGTTGCCTGTGCGCCGATAAATCAGGGTAGCTTTTTGTGCGTCGCCGCGAATGCGTCGCAAACAGCTTCGGATCAAGTCCGGCACCGCCGATCCAGTCCGATCCAGGACGCGCATGATGGCGGGTGGTCATGCTGGTGTGGGGGCCTTGATGTAATCATCGACGGCTTGGCGAGTTCGTTCGCCCAATTCAAACCTGACGGGCAGCCCGTTTTCCTTTGTCGTACCGCTGCGCGATCCGCCGTGCAGCCGCTGGCTCGGCAGCAAATAACCTGTAGCGACTGACCTACACCGGACATCGCCCGGCTTTACCAAAGCTCAGCTCGAGAGCGACGAATGCACCTGTACGCTCAGAACGCCGGGTGATATGCTTTCGCGGTTGGGACAACAGGTCGCCGGTCCGTTAACCGTCGCGTGGTTTCCCGGAATGATGCAGGGCATTCAAATCGAGTCCCGATCCCGCATTGATCCGGATTTTCGAGACAATTGGATTATCAGGCGGCTACATAGTCCCGCGGACAAGGCGATGGAGGTGTGCCATGGCTGCATCTAACTGGCGTCTCGAAGGCGAATGGATCAAGAACTGCAACTGCGCATTCGGCTGTCCCTGCGATTTCAATGCCCCGCCGACTCATGGCTCCTGCAAAGGTATGGTAGCCATGAGAATTACCAAAGGCCATTTCGGAGATACCAGGCTCGATGGTCTCGTTTTCGCGGCAACAGTTGATTTTCCTGGAGCGCTGCATGAGGGCAATGGGCAGCTGCAGCCGATCATTGATGAGCGCGCCACGCCGGAGCAGCGCCAGGCCCTTTTCGAGATCATGTCGGGCAAAAATTCGGCTGAAGGCACAATGTTTCATATCTTCAGCCTGATCGTAACCAAGATCCATGATCCGCTGTTTGTGCCCTTCGAGTTTTCGTTCGACAGGAATGGGCGCGTCGCGCGACTCGTCGCTAAGGGCGTGCTGGAAACCGATGTCGAGCCGATCAAGAACCCGGTGACGGGCGCTCCCCATCGCATTCAAGTGGTGATGCCTGAGGGCTTTGAGCACATCTCCGCCGAGATTGCGTCTGCCAACATCCACTCGACCGGGGCAATTAAATTCGACACCAAGGGCACACACAGTTCTCTCGCAAACGTCGTACAGACGCCCGACGGCGTCGCGGCCTGATGCCATGTTGAGTGCTGTACGGATGTGAACCCAATGGCTGAGCTATTGGCGCTGGAACACCTGATGCGGCGCGACCGCCTTGTCGTTGCCGTAGGGCTGGCCTGTGTGGTGACGCTGGCGTGGATATATCTGGTTATCGGGGCCGGTATGGACACCGACATGGCCGACATGGCGATGGATGAGCCAATGCCTTGGTCGCCGCTCTATGCTGCGCTCGTGTTCGTCATGTGGTGGGTCATGATGATCGCCATGATGGTGCCGAGTGCTGCTCCCATGATCCTGTTATTTACGACAATCCGCCGCAAGCAAGAGGCCTCTGTTAATCCGTCGGCAGAGGCCTGGATCTTTTGCGGCGGCTATCTCCTGGTGTGGGCAGGTTTTAGCCTCGTCGCGATCCTGATACAGTGGAGCCTCGAACGACTCGGGCTATTGTCAACGGCTTTGGCAAGTACAAGCGCCGTGTTCGGCGGTCTCGTTCTGCTTGCCGCAGGATTTTATCAGTTCACGCCGGTCAAGTACGCCTGTCTTCACTACTGCCAGAGTCCGGTCCTGTTCCTGAGCCGGTACTGGCAACCGGGTGCAGGGGGCGCACTTCGCATGGGCCTGCGGCACGGAGGCTACTGCCTCGGCTGTTGCTGGTTTCTGATGGCACTATTGTTTATTAGCGGCGTCATGAATCTTGTCTGGATTGCCGGCATCGCCCTCTATGTCGCATTCGAGAAATTGCTACCGCGCGGCCGCGCATTCAGCCGCGCCGCCGGTGTCGCGCTAGGCGCTTCGGGCATCTTTGTACTTGCCCGCTCGTTCGTTTAATTTAACGAGTTTCATGCCAGCGTCGGTGGTCGAAGTTAGATCGACGTCGGTACATCTAAGTCTTACGAAGCGCTCATTTGCGGTGGCGATAAGTTTTGATTTTGCTCGTGGAAAAGCCTTTGGCCAACAATCCTTTCCCGGGCACCACAGTGCTCCAGAGTCTCTGATATTCAGAGCAATTCAGTGAATTTGGCGGTTTGAGGCCGAGCGTTCGATACGTGCGGGCATGGAGGTGCCGCCGCCGCGAAGCGCGCGCCAACCGCGAATAGACATCGCACCCTGCTTCTAGCGGGCAATCGCCTGATCATAAGCCGCGACAGATGCCTGTGCGGTCGCCTTCACCTCGATAGCGCTCATTCCAGGTCGGTACAGGCTGCTGCCGAGGCCGAAGGCCTGTATGCCGGCGGCGACATAGTCCGCGAAATTCCGGTCGGAAACACCACCAACAGCCCCGATCACGGCATCCTTGGGCAGAACCGCGCGAATGGCGGCGATGCCGGACGGGCCGAGGATCGATGCCGGAAAGAATTTCAGTGCAGAAGCTCCCGCGCGCAGCGCGAGGAAAGCTTCGGTTGGCGAGAACACGCCGGGCATCGTAACCATGCCGCGGCTCACCGCCATTGCCAGCACATCGACATCGACATTCGGGCTCACCATCAGGCGTCCACCGGCATCGGCGACGCGGGCGCAGTCATCTGCGGTGAGGACGGTGCCGGCGCCGATCAGGGCGTCATTGCCAAATCGTTTGCAGATACGCGCGATGGAATCGAACGGATCAGGCGAGTTCAACGGCACTTCAATCATTTCGAAGCCGGTATCGATCAACGTCTCGACGATGCCCTCCACCTCGTCGGGCTGCACGCCGCGCAGAATGGCGACGAGCGGACGCTTCACGCTGGGCCAACGGATTGGCTGGTTCATGTGAACTGAGCTCCCCACAGATGGATTGCGGCCTTGGTCAGGCCGTGTTGCGACGCGCGTTCGGCATCGACGATGGCGACCTCGAAACCGGCAGCCGCAAGCGCCGACGCATAGAGATCCTTGAGCGCGCCGGCGCCGATCAGGCGCACTGGATGCCGCGTGCCATAGCGCGATCCCGCATCGGCGATTTCCGTGCCGATCAGGAGGCCCGACAGGCGAGCCGCGCCGTCGGCCTGTTGCTGGAAGCCTAGCAGTTGCGCCGCGCGCAAGCTGAATAGCGAGGCGGTCAAGCCGATCGGCGCATCGCTCGCGCGCTGCAAGCCATCGCGGAATGCGTCATTCGCGGCGGGCGAACCCGCATCGCGATCGACGGCGTGTTTCAGGATGCTGTGCTGAGTGATGACCGAAAATAGTTCGCCGGTCATATAGGTCGTGAATGACACCACGCTGCCGGCGTCGATCCAGACCCATTTGCTGTGGGTGCCCGGAATGCAGACCAGACCGGTGAAGTGAGGCTCGGTCACGCCGAGCAGTTGCGTCTCCTCGCCGCGCATAACGTCGGGCGCCGCGGCGTCGGCCTGGGCGATGCCGGGCAGAATACGCACGTCGCCTTGTGTATCGACACGCTTCGCGCCGTCGTGCAAGGCGTCGAGCCGTGTCGGTGTGTGCAGATAGGGAGCCTCGATCCAGCCCTGCCGTGCGCCGGCCATGCCGCAGATCAACACGGGCAGGTTCTGCATTCCGCCAAGCCTGGCGAGATGATCAGCGAGCACCGGCGCGAAGCCGGCAGCCGCGCAATGCAGCATGCCTTCAGGCCCGCGCGTCTCCGCAAGCACGCTGCCATCGGCGGCCGTCAACCAGCCGCGAAAGCTGCTGGTGCCCCAATCGACCGCGACGAAAGCCGGTTTGCCTGATGTCACGTTTTGCTCCGGCTTGCCATGGCATGAATTTGTGCCGAGCATAGCCGAAAGTCTCGCTCATGGAAGGCTGTTCAAGACGGTCGAGCTACAGCACTTCGCACCGGTCCTCTTCATTCAACAGTAATTCTCACACAGCATCGGCTCGGAATCGGTGCGCTGGATTGCGTGCACGGACGCTTGCGTCAGATGCGGCGTACCTCCGCCGCTAACAATAGCGCGAAATGCATCCAGGATCGCCGTCGCCATGTCCGGGTGACGCGTCTCGACGGCGCTGTCCAGCCAGTCTGGAAGGTCACGCTGGTTCGAGAGGGCACAATGCCATTCACCTTCGTCATAAGCGAGCCGACGCAGTTGCCACCGCGGTAGTTCGATCGCGATCAGGGCAAGCGCGGCATCGGTCCAGGCGCCGGCGGCGACCAGGCGATCGAGGCGTTGGGCTTCCGTCGTGCGGCGCATGGCGGGTAAGCGCTTGCAGGTGGCGAGGCAGATCGCGGTGAAGCTCATCGCGTCAAGCGGAGTCGTTTCGGACGGCGCTTCGGAAAGGAGCGTGTGCTGAAGCGAGATGAACGACATGACGGGTCTCCATGAGCAGCGCGATCTTCGGAAGGCCGCATCATGCAATGTCCGTCGTCCGCCATTCGAATACGAGACAGCTTCGGGCACAAAGATATAAAGGCTGCATAAGCGCCTGAGGACTGGCGACGCAGGGGCATGCGCTTCTCCGCGTCTTTATGAGATTCCTATAAGGTCACCGTCCACTCCATCTCGAAAACCTACGTCCTGACTGGCACCTGATCCTGCATCAGGCGCGAGAGCTGTTTCCTTTCCGCCGCTGCAGCCAGTGCATCAGGAGCTTCCCATGCTGGACGTCGTCATGCTGGCCCTCGGGCTCGGCTTTTTCATTCTCGCGCTGGGTTATGCCTATGCCTGCGAGCGGCTGTAAGGAGCGCATCATGATTTTCGATTACACGCTTGCCGGCTTCGTATCTGCGGCATTGCTGATCTATCTCACTTACGCGCTGCTGCGGCCCGAGCGGTTCTGAGCGCACGCAATCCAAAAGGTCCACTGACATGACAACAATTGGCTGGATTCAAATCGCTTTGTACTGCAGCGTGGTTCTTGTGCTGGTGAAGCCGCTCGGCGGCTACATGACATCAGTCTTCAGCGGCGAGCGTACTTTCCTCTCTCCGATTCTGCGACCGGTCGAAGCCGGGCTGTATTGGGTTGCCGGCGTTGAAGAGAAACGCGAGCAGCACTGGCTGACCTATACGGTCGGCATGCTGCTGTTTCATGTGGTCGGTTTCCTCGGCCTGTATGCGGTCATGCGGCTGCAGGCCGTGCTGCCGTTCAATCCTGCCGGGCAATCCGCAGTCGCCGAAGATCTCTCCTTCAACACCGCGATCTCCTTCATCACCAACACCAACTGGCAAAACTACGGCGGCGAAAGCACCATGTCGTATCTGACCCAGATGCTGGGCCTGACCGTACATAACTTCCTGTCGGCGGCGGCCGGCATCGCATTGGCCGTGGCCCTGATCCGCGGTTTTGCACGGTCGTCGATGCGCACCATCGGCAATTTCTGGGTCGATATCACTCGTTGCGTGCTCTACATCCTCTTGCCGATCTGCATCGTCTACACACTGTTCCTGGTCTGGCAGGGCATTCCGCAGACGCTTGGCGCCTATGTCGATGCCACGACGCTCGAGGGTGCGAAGCAGACCATCGCGGTCGGCCCGGTGGCATCGCAGGTTGCCATCAAGATGCTCGGCACCAATGGCGGCGGCTTCTTCAACGCCAATGCTGCGCATCCGTTCGAGAACCCGACCGCGCTGTCGAATTTCATCCAGATGATCTCGATCTTCGCGCTGGGTGCGGCGATGACCAATGTGTTCGGCCGCATGGTCGGCAACCCCAGGCAGGGCTGGGCGATTCTCGCCGTGATGGGGGTGCTGTTCGTCACCGGCGTCGCCATCACCTATGGCGCTGAAGCCTCGGGCACCACGGGCCTCAACGCGCTTGGACTCACCGGCGGCAATATGGAGGGCAAGGAGCTGCGCTTCGGCATCGTCGCGTCGTCGCTCTTCGCTGTCGTCACCACGGCGGCCTCCTGCGGCGCGGTCAATGCGATGCATGATTCCTTTACGGCGATCGGCGGCATGATCCCGCTGATCAACATGCAGCTCGGCGAAATCATCGTCGGCGGCGTCGGCGCCGGGCTTTATGGCATGCTGCTGTTCGTCGTGCTGGCAATCTTCGTCGCCGGTCTGATGGTCGGCCGCACGCCGGAATATGTCGGCAAGAAGATCGAGGCGCGCGAAGTCAAGATGGCGATGCTCGCCATTCTCGCCCTGCCGCTGATGTATCTCGGCTGGACCGCGGTGGCGATGGTGTTGCCGTCGGCCGTGGCGTCGATGGCCAATGCCGGACCGCATGGCTTTACCGAAGTGCTCTACGCCTTCACTTCGGCGACCGGCAATAACGGTTCGGCCTTCGGCGGCCTCACCGGCAATACGTTCTTCTACAACCTCACACTGGCGACTTCGATGTTCGTCGGCCGCTTCTTCATGATCGTGCCTGCCATGGCGCTGGCCGGATCATTGGCCGCGAAGAAATCGATCCCGCCATCGGCCGGTACGCTGCCGACCACCGGCGGTCTCTTTGTTGGCCTCGTCATCGGCGTGATCCTGATCATCGGCGGTCTCACCTTCTTCCCGGCGCTCGCGCTCGGGCCGATTGTCGAGCACCTCGCGATGACCGCCAATACCCTGTTCTGATCGGATTTCGGAGTACTCACCATGGAAACGTTGAAACTGCAGAAGCGGGTGCCGGTCTCGGCCATGCTGGATGCGAAAATCGTGTTGCCTGCGATCCGATCGGCTTTTACCAAGCTTGATCCGCGATTGATGATCAAGAATCCCGTGATGTTCGTGGTCGAAGTCGTGGCCGCGCTTACCACGGTGATTTTCATCAAGAATGCCATCATGGGCGGGAGCGATCTGGGCTTCACGTTCCAGATCATTCTGTGGCTCTGGTTCACCGTGCTGTTCGCCAATTTTGCCGAAGCTGTCGCCGAAGGCCGCGGCAAGGCGCAGGCGGAGTCGCTGAAGAAGACGCGGACTGAAAGCCAGGCCAAACTGCTCACCGGCAGCGATTCTGGTGACAAGAGCTACCGCATGGTCTCGGGCACCAGCCTGAAAGTCGGCGATGTCGTGCTGGTGGAAGCCGGCGACACCATCCCCTCCGACGGCGAAGTCATCGAAGGCGTTGCTTCCGTGAATGAGGCTGCCATCACCGGTGAATCCGCGCCTGTCATCCGCGAGTCCGGCGGTGACCGATCGGCAGTCACCGGTGGCACGCAGGTGCTAAGCGACTGGATTCGCGTTCGCATCACCGCAGCGCAGGGCTCGACCTTCATCGATCGCATGATCAAACTGGTGGAAGGCGCCGAACGACAGAAGACGCCGAACGAGATTGCGCTGAACATTCTCCTGGTCGGTCTTACGATCATCTTCGTCTTCGCCACGGTGACGATCCCGAGCTACACGGCTTACGCGGGTGGTTCGATTTCGGTGGTGGTGCTGGTCGCGTTGTTCGTCACGCTGATCCCGACGACCATCGGCGCGCTGCTGTCGGCCATTGGCATTGCCGGGATGGATCGCCTCGTGCGCTTCAACGTGCTGGCGATGTCCGGCCGCGCGGTGGAGGCGGCCGGCGATGTCGATACGTTGCTGCTCGACAAGACCGGCACGATCACGCTCGGCAATCGTCAGGCGACAGCCTTCCGTCCGGTGCGTGGCGTGACCGAGCAGGAACTGGCCGATGCGGCGCAGCTTGCATCGCTCGCGGACGAAACCCCGGAGGGTCGCTCCATCGTCGTGCTGGCCAAGGAGAAATACGGCATTCGTGGCCGCGACATGGCCGAACTATCAGCGACCTTCGTGCCGTTCACCGCACAGACCCGGATGAGCGGTGTCGACGCCGGTGGCTCGTCGGTGCGCAAGGGCGCGGTGGATTCGATGCTGGCTTACGTCAACGGTGGTGGGTCGTTCGCCGTGGCATCCGGTAATACTGCGCGCGCGATGCAGCCTGCTGCCATGTCGGATACGGCACGCGAGATCCAGGCGATCTCCGACGAGATTGCAAAGGCCGGTGGCACACCGTTGGCCGTGGCACGTGACGGCAAGCTGCTTGGCGTCGTTCATCTCAAGGATATCGTCAAGGGCGGTATCCGCGAGCGCTTCGCCGAACTGCGTCGCATGGGTATCCGGACCATCATGATCACCGGCGATAATCCGATGACGGCTGCCGCCATCGCAGCCGAAGCCGGTGTTGATGATTTCCTCGCGCAGGCCACCCCGGAGGACAAGCTGCAGCTTATCCGCGACGAGCAGGCCAAAGGCAAGCTGGTCGCCATGTGCGGTGATGGTACCAATGACGCCCCGGCACTGGCGCAGGCTGATGTGGGCGTCGCCATGAACACCGGCACGCAGGCGGCGCGCGAGGCCGGCAACATGGTCGATCTCGACTCCAATCCGACCAAGCTCATTGAGGTCGTCGAAATTGGCAAGCAGCTCCTGATGACGCGGGGGGCGCTGACCACGTTCTCGATCGCCAATGACGTGGCGAAATATTTCGCCATTATCCCGGCGATCTTCCTCGCCTTCTATCCGCAGCTCGAAGCACTCAACATCATGAAGCTGGCAAGCCCGCAGAGCGCCATCCTGTCGGCCATCATCTTCAATGCGATCATCATCATCGCGCTGATCCCGCTGGCCCTGAAAGGCGTCGGCTATCGCCCGATCGGCGCAGGCGCACTACTCCGCCGCAACCTGCTGATCTACGGCCTCGGCGGCATCATCGTTCCGTTCATCGGTATCAAGGCGATCGACCTCGTTGTCGCCGCCCTGCACCTGGTTTGAGGAGTCACGCCATGTTGAGAGAAATTCGCCCGGCCATCGTTCTGCTGCTCGGCCTCACTGCCATCACCGGCCTCGGCTATCCGCTTGCGATGACGGGCATTGCCGGGGCGATCATGCCGAGCCAGGCGCAAGGTAGCCTCATCGAAAGAGACGGCAAGGTGATAGGCTCTGCATTGATCGGTCAGGAATTCAAGGGCGACAACTACTTCTACGGCCGCCCTTCGGCAACCACCGGTGCCGACCCCCAGGATTCTACCAAGACAGTGCCGCAGCCATACAATGCTGTTAACTCGATGGGCTCGAATCTCGGCCCGACCAGCAAGGCGCTGATCGATCGCGTCAAGGATGACGTCGAGAAACTGAAGGCGGAGAATCCATCGATGCCGGTGCCGATTGATCTCGTCACCACGTCGGGCAGCGGGCTCGACCCGAACATCTCGCCGGAGGGCGCACTGTTTCAGGTGCCTCGGGTCGCCAAGGCGCGCAAGCTGCCCGAGGATCGCGTCCGTCAGTTGGTGACCGAGAAGATCGAGGGCCGCCTGGGCGGTCTGCTCGGCGAACCGCGCGTTAATGTTCTCGCGTTGAATCTCGCCCTGGACGCCGTCGCACCCAAATAGGCCGTCCAGGCCCAAGCCTCATCTAGCCTAAGACTTGGCGGAGACTATATTGCCTTATGGCAAATCAGCGCCGCGATCCCGACCGACGACCTTCGCCTGAGGCCTTGCTGGAAACGGCAAGGCGCGAGGAAGATGCGGCCGGGCGGTTGAAGATCTTCGTCGGCGCCGCTCCCGGCGTCGGCAAGACCTATGAGATGCTGCAGAGCGCCCATGCCAGGCGCAAGGCGGGCGTCGATGTCGTGGTCGGTGTTGTCGAGACCCACGGCCGCGCTGAGACCGAGGCGCTGCTCGCGGATCTGGAAGTCATTCCCCGGCGCCGTATCGATCACAAGGGCCAGGTCCTCGAGGAAATGGATCTCGATGCGCTGATCGCGCGGCGCCCGCAGATCGCACTGGTCGATGAGCTCGCCCATACCAACGCGCCGGGCAGCCGGCACTCGAAGCGCTATCTCGACGTCGCGGAATTATTGGCCGCAGGGATCGACGTCTATACGGCAGTGAATATCCAGCACATCGAAAGCCTGAATGATGTGGTCGCGCAGATCACCCATGTGCGGGTGCGCGAGACCGTGCCGGATTCGGTGTTCGATCGGGCTGACGCCATCGAGCTGATCGACCTCACCCCGGACGATCTGATCCAGCGCCTGAAGGAAGGCAAGGTCTACGTTCCCAAACAGGCCGAGCGTGCGCTGGAGCATTATTTTTCGCCCGGCAATCTCACTGCACTACGCGAGTTGGCGTTGCGCCGCACAGCGGATCGCGTCGATGAGCAACTGCTCACTCATATGCAGGCCAACGCCATTGCCGGTCCATGGGCCGCCGGCGAGCGTATTCTGGTCTGTATCAGTGAGGACCCGCGCTCGGCCGGGCTGGTCCGTTACACCAAGCGTCTCGCGGATCGCCTTCACGCACCATGGGCGGCGGTCAGCATCGAGACGCGGCGCAGCCTTCAACTCACTGAAGAACAGCGCGACGGGCTGGCCGATACGCTGCGGCTCGCCGAAACGCTTGGTGCCGAAGCCCTGACGATTCCGGGCGCTGGACGGCGGATCGCCGACGATCTGCTCGGCTATGCCCATGCCAACAACGTCACCCAGATCGTGATCGGCAAGGCATCGCGGTCATGGTGGTTCGAGCTGGTGCGCGGCTCGGTGGTGCATGATCTCGTTCAGCGCGCCGGCAATATCAGCGTGCATGTGATTGCTGGCGATGCGCTGCCCACGGAGCCTGCCGCGAAACGCGCGCAGATGACAGATCGCGTCGAGCCATTCGATGCCAAGCCCTATCTCGCGGCACCGGCGATCGTGGCTGTTGCGCTGGGTGCTGCTATGCTGATGCGGCCGATGTTCGGGGTCGAGAACGTCGATCTGGTGTTCCTCACAGCCGTAGTCGTCGTCGCGGTTCGCTTTGGGCTGTGGCCATCGATCATGGCAAGCGTGGTGGCATCACTCTGTTATAATTTCTTTTTCCTGCCACCGGTCTACACGCTCACCATCACCGATCCGACCAATGTGGCGGCGTTCTTCTTCTTCATGCTGATCGCTATTCTGGTGTCCAATGTCGCGGCACGGGTGCGCACGCAGGCCGTCTCGGCCTTCGGTCGGGTGCGGACAACCGAGTCGCTCTACGCGTTCAGTCGCAAACTCGCCGGCACGGCGGCGCTCGACGATGTGCTGTGGGCGAGCGCCTATCAGATCGCATTGATGCTCAAGGTGCGCGTCGTGCTTTTGCTGCCGGAACAGGGCGTCATCACCGTTAAAGCGGGCTATCCGCCTGAGGATGAATTGGACAAGGCGGATCTGGCCGCTGCCAACTGGGCCTGGAGCAACGATCGACCGGCCGGTCGTGGCTCCGACACATTGCCAGGTGCCAAGCGGTTGTTTCTGCCGATGCGCACCGGCCGTGGACCGATCGGCGTGATTGGCATCGACGATGATCGTACAGGTCCGCTGCTGACACCGGATCAGCGCCGCTTGCTGGATGCGCTTGTGGACCAGAGCGCGCTGGCCATCGAGCGTGTGCAACTTGTGGAAGACATGGACCGAGCTCAGCGCAACGTCGAATCCGACCGGCTCCGTCAGGCGCTGCTGACCTCGATCTCGCATGACCTGAAGACGCCGCTGGCCTCCGTGCTTGGTGCAGCTTCCACGCTGCGGGACCTGTCGTCGAAGCTCACTGAGGCTGAAAAAGCCGACCTGCTCGGTACGGTGATCGACGAATCCGAACGGCTGAACCGTTTCATCGCCAATCTGCTTGATATGACCAAGCTGGAATCCGGTGCCGTGGTCCCGAACGCAACGCCGCAAGATCTCGCAGAGATCGTCGGCAGCGCGCTGCGCCGGGGCGGCAAGATCCTCATCAAGCATCGCGTTGCGCTGGATCTGGCGCCGGACCTGCCCATGCTGCAGCTTGACGCCGTGCTGTTCGAGCAGGTGCTATTCAACCTGCTCGACAATGCCGCAAAATATGCCCCGGACAACAGTGCCATCGCGATCAAGGCGATGCGCGACAAGGAGTCGGTTTTGCTGCAGGTGACCGACGAGGGGACGGGCATTCCACCCGCCGATCTCGAGCAGGTGTTCGATAAATTCTACCGCGCCAACAAGGGCGATCATGTCAGGGCGGGCACTGGCCTCGGCCTTGCGATCTCTCGGGGCTTCGTTGAGGCAATGCATGGCACCATTTCGGCCGCCAACCGCGTCGACCGCAGTGGTGCCGTGCTGACCATTCGTCTTCCCATCCCGCCGGCCTCCGAAGCTCTGGACACCGCCGCATGAATACCGCCGCCATCAAGGTCCTGATCATCGATGATGAGCCGCCGATCCGCAAATTGCTGCGCATGGGCCTCAGCACCCAGGGCTATGACGTCCTTGAGGCCAGCAATGGCAAGATCGCGCTGGAGAAACTGGCGGAGAAGCCCGCTTTGATCATTCTCGATCTGGGCCTGCCGGACATCCAGGGCCACGATCTGCTGCAGATGATTCGCGCCCGCGACGACAGTGTGCCGATCGTGGTGCTGTCCAGCCGCGGCGATGAAGCGGGCAAGGTGCAGGCGCTCGATCTCGGTGCCGACGACTATCTCACCAAGCCGTTCGGCATGGATGAGTTGCTGGCGCGGATGCGGGCCGCTCTCCGGCATCAGCTACAGGTTCATGGCGAGCGGCCGGTATTCCGCTCCGGAGAATTGTCCGTCGATCTGGTGCGCCGGATTGTGAAGGTCGGCGACCGCGACGTGAAACTGTCACCGAAGGAATATGAGCTGCTGCGGGTCCTGGTGCAGCATGCCGGCAAGGTGCTGACCCACCGGTTTCTGCTGAAGGAATTGTGGGACGAGCTCACCGACGCGCAATATCTGCGCGTCTATGTCCGCCAGCTCAGGCAAAAGATCGAGCTTGATCCGGAGCGCCCGCAATTCGTCCTGACGGAAACGGGTATTGGCTATCGGCTGCGCGCCGGAGAATAGCCAACTATAAAACAGTTGCGCGGCAGGCTATTTCGTCTGCCGCGCCAACGATGCCGGCGCGTTGTAGTCCAGCAGCCGGATCGCCTCGTCGGCGGCTTCCACCATCTCCGACATGAGTTTGCGTGTTCGCTCGAAATCGGCAGCGGTCATGCTGCGAAACAGCATGTCATTCACTGGACGCTGAACGGGTGCCAATTCATTGAGCAATGCACGCGCTTTCGGGGTGATGGTCAGGATGACGCGGCGGCGGTCTTCCTCGTCGGTCTCTTTCTCGACAAGGCCGTTTGATACCAGCTTGTTGATTTCGATGGTAATGAACGCGCCACTGAAGTGCAGATGCTCGGCAACCTGATTGACGCCAATCTTCTCATCTGTGCCGCTCAAATGAGCAATCGCGATCAGCACCGTATACTGCGTGCCCGATAGGCCAATAACCGCGCCGAGCTGTCCGCGCACAGCCTGAAGCCGCGCCGAAAACGCCAAAGTGTCATGAACGAATTGACGGAAAGCCCGATCCGACCCGTCGACCATCAATTGTGGCCGCGAAATCGTCGGCTCTACCTTCATTTTACGTGATTTGCTTCTAGTCGCCATCAGGCCCCCGCACACCTATGAGTCGTATAGCGGCGGCGTTACTTACAAACAAGTTGGAACCAGCGCGGGGCAGATCAGCCATGCTTGACAGCACGAGCTTTCGTTCGATAATATAGCTTTGTTATAAAGCTAATACGTGCCGTTCAGGTTTTGCGATCAGGAGATGACCATGGGCGCCACTGCGGACGTGGATCCCCGCGCCTTCCGCCAGGCGCTCGGGCAGTTTGCCACCGGTGTCGCCGTGATCACGGCCGAAGCCGCCGATGGTCATGCGATCGGTCTGACCATGAGTTCGTTCAACTCGGTCTCGGTCGATCCGCCGCTGATTCTGTTCTCAATCGATCGCAAGGCCTTCAGCCTCAAGGCGATGACCGAGGCCAAGGGCTACGCCGTGAACATTCTCGGCCGCGACCAGGAGCGCCTGTCGAACAAGTTCGCCAGGGCGCTCGACGATAAGTGGGCGGCGGTTGAGCATACGCTGGGCCATGAGGCGGCGCCCCTGATCGCCGGCGCGCTCGCGCACTTCGAATGCGCGCCATACGCGCAATATGACGGCGGGGACCATGTAATCTTCGTCGGCCGGGTGGTGAAGTTCGCCGCCTATCCGGCCAACGAGCCGTTGATCTTCTTCCGCGGGGCCTATCGCAGCCTTGCGAGCACCGAGCGCAGTCCGGAATGGCCGCTGCCGATGCACTACTGAAACAACGCACCTGAATGCTCATCATGACTGAAAGTGACCGAGGCAACCCATGATCAAGACCGGCGAACAGCACATCGCGAGCCTGCGCGACGGCCGTGAAATCTATCTCGATGGCGAGCTGGTGGATGACGTGACCACCCATCCGGCATTCCGCGGTGCGGTAGCGTCGATCGGGCGGATGTTCGATTTTCAGAGCGCGCCGGAAAATCGCGACCTGATGACCTTTGAGACCGAGACCGGTACCCGCGCCAACCGGATCTGGGAATTGCCCGGCAGCTATGATGCGCTGGTCAATCGTCGCCACGGGCTGGAGGCCTGGACCGAGCTGCATGCGGGGTTCATGGGCCGCGCGCCGGATCACGTCGCCTCCTGCATCGCAGGTATGTATATGGGTGTCGAGGTGTTCGAGGCTTACGACAAGGCGCGCGCCAAGGCGCTGGCTGACTACTATCGCTACGCCCGCGACAACGACCTCTACCTCACTTACGTCATTATCAACCCGCAGGCCGACCGCTCCAAGAGCGCGGCGGAGCAGGCCGATCCGTTCCTGTCGGCGGGCGTGGTGTCGCGCGATGCCGAGGGTCTGACGATTCGTGGCGCCAAGATGCTGGCGACCGGCGGCATCATGGCCAACGAGGTGTTCGTCACCTGTATTCAGCCGCTGCAGCCCGGTGACGAGAAATATGCGGTGTCCTTCGCGATTCCGATGAACACCAAGGGTCTGAAGGTGCTGTCGCGCAAGTCGTACGAGGCTGCGTCGCCGTCGGTATTCGACAACCCGCTGTCGAGCCGGTTCGATGAAAATGATGCCGTGCTGTACTTCGACGACGTGAAGGTGCCTTGGGATCGCGTGTTCATCGTCGATGACATCGCGATGTGCCAGAAGCAGTTCCACGCCACTCCGGCGCATGTGTATCAGAACTACCAGGCCATGATCCGGCTCTCGGTGAAGCTGCGCTTCCTGATCGGCATCGCATACCGGACCGCCGAGACCAACGGTATCGCCGGCTTCCCGCAGGTGAAGGAAATGCTCGGCCAGCTCGCCGCCGAAGTGTCGATGGTCGAGGCCTTTGTGGTTGCGATGGAGACCAAGGGCACGCAGCGCGGCGCCTACTACGTGCCGGACCGGGCCATGCTGTATTCGGCGCAGGTTCTGACCCAGCAACTCTATTCCAAGGTCATCAACACCCTGCGCGAACTCGCCGGCGGCGGGATGATCATGCTGCCGTCGTCGGTGAAGGACTTCGCCAATCCGGAACTGGCGCGCCTGATCGGCAAGACCCAGCAGTCACCAGCCGCCAGCGCGACCGAAAAGGTCAAATTCTACAAGCTGGCCTGGGACGCGGTCGGCTCCGAATTCGCCTCGCGTCACTCGCAATATGAGATGTTCTTTGCCGGCGCGACCTTCGTCACCAAGGGGCATGCCTTCCGCACCTATGACTGGATGAGGTCGGCGGCATTGCTCGACAAGATGTTGTCCAGCTATGACCTTGCTGATGAAGTCACCACCTCTGCAGCGCCGGTCACCTCGCCGCGCGCTGTCGCTTGATCCGTTCCTTCAGGAAATCTGACCATGGCCATCAATAAACTTCACGATGAATTCCGCACCGTCGATATGTCCTCGGGATGGGAGACGCCTGCGGGCTATCCGGCCGGCATCCAGCAGAAGATCCTGTCGGGCGCGCTCGACGAGGCGAACAAGCGTGGCAGCCGGACCCGCCTGCTGCGTTTCGAGCCGGGCGTTTACACCACCGAGCCATTCGTGCACGAATACTGGGAAGAGGTATTCCTGTTCACCGGCGATCTGATCGTCGGCAATGACAAGCAGGGCAATGGCGGCGAGTCTTTCAAGCCAAACACCTATGCCTGCCGTCCCCCCGGTGCCTATCATGGTCCGTTCAAGTCGGTAGGCGGTTGCGTGCTGATGGAGATCCACTATTTCGATCCAGTCTGAGACAGCGTCGCGGCGTCTGATCGTTGGCATCACCGGGGCATCGGGCACCATTTATGGTGTCCGTCTGCTGCGGCTGTTGCAGGCAACTGACGTCGAAACGCATCTCGTGCTGAGCAGGTCGGCCAAGATCACGCTGACCCAGGAGCTGGATCTCAAAGTGTCCGACGTCACCGATCTGGCTGACGTCGTGCATCAGGCGGACAATATAGGCGCGACGATTTCCTCAGGGTCGTTCAAGACCATGGGCATGGTGATCGCGCCGTGCTCGATGCGCAGCCTGGCGGAGATCGCCAGCGGCGTGACCTCGTCGTTGGTGACGCGTGCCGCTGATGTCGTACTCAAGGAACGTCGTCGGCTGGTGCTGATGGCGCGCGAAGCGCCGCTGCATCTCGGCCACCTGAAATCGATGGCGGCAGTGACTGAAATCGGCGCCATCGTCTATCCGCCGGTCCCCGCCTTCTATGCCAGGCCAGCCAGTATCGAGCAGATGGTCGACCAGACGCTGGGGCGGGTACTCGATCTGTTCGATATCCATACCGATGTGGTGAGCCGCTGGAATGGCCTCAATCCCGCCAAGACCCGGGATATCCCATGACCGCGCCGCTGCCGGACGTGACAAGCGTGGCGGCGCGACGGCAATGACGGATGATGGCCGGGACCTTGCAGCAGAGAGCTGGGCCTTCGCCCTCAAGCTCTATGCAGAGCCCGGCGTGTCCGACGCCTGCCTGAAGCTGCAGGCCGATACCGGCGTCGATGTCATGATGTTGCTGGTGGTGACCTTCGCAGCGGCGCAGCGGCGTATCCTCCTGACCGTTCCCGACATCAAGGAGATGGACAATGAATGCCGCCCATGGCGCGAACAGGTGGTTCGTCCCCTTCGCGCACTCCGCACGGCGTTGAAATCCGGCCCAGCGCCCGCACCCTCCGAAGCGACCGACAGTCTGCGGTCCCAGATCAAGGCGAGCGAACTGATCGCCGAGCGTCTTGAGAACGATCTGCTTGCTGCCTGGCTGCAGGGCAGGGTATCTCAGGACCGCAGACTGGCGCGGGAAGCGATTGGCGGCGTCATGCGTGACGTCGTGCTGCTAGCACTGGGCGAGGAGCGTCGTCATCAGATCGGCAGCCTGCAGGCCGCCTTCGACACACTTCTCTCAGCTACTGATAAATTCGTGCAATGATGCATTGCACGCTGCCAAATTAGTCAGTCTGTGCCTAGCGAGCACGCTTGACTAGCTTTGGTGCTTAGCTATCTTTGTTCGCAATTCTGTGATCAGGCGAGAAGAGAACAAAAATCCACATGACGCAGCAGATCCTCGACACCCGCTTCCGTTCCGCACTGGCACGTCTCGCCAAAAGCGACCGTATTCTGACATTCGAGAAGCCTGCTGATCCGCATCTGGAGATCGCGGCGGTGCTGAAAAAGCACGATGGGCGGCAAACGCTGCTATTTCCGTCGGTTAAAGGCTACGACGTTCCGCTGGTCGGGAATCTGCTGAGCTCGAAGGAAAATTGCGAGGCCGCATTCGGCCTCGATTTCAACGGTATCCGTGGCTTGGTACAGCGCGCCATGGGTGGTCCGCTTCCGCCGGAAGTCGTCGTCAACGCGCCGTCCCAGGAAGTCGTCCTGAAGAGCGGTTTCGATATCACGAAGATGCTGCCGGCGCTGTTTCATGCGCCGGGGGATGCAGGGCGTTACATCACAGCCGGCATCGTCGTCGTCAAAGACCCCGAGACCGGCATCTACAACGCGTCATATCATCGGCTACAGATGCTTGGGCCGGATCGCGTCGCGATCAAGCTCGACTTCGGTCGTCATCTCCGCCTCGCTTTCGAGCGCGCCAAGGCGCAGGGCAAGTCGCTGCCCGTTGCGGTCTGTATCGGAACGGATCTGGCGCTGCATTTCACGGCGGCGACCATGGGGTCGCAGATGCCGGAAAGTGCCGATGAGCTGGCTGTTGCCGGTGGTCTCGCCGGCAAGCCGCTGGCGGTGGCCAGGGCCGTCTCGCAGGACATGATCGTGCCGGCCGAATGTGAATTCGTGCTGGAAGGTGAAATCCTGGTCGATGACGTGGCCCCCGAAGGTCCGTTCGGGGAATTTGTCGGCTTCGCCGCACCAGCGGCGGATGCGCCCGTTTTGAGAATTACGGCCGTCACGCATCGCATGCGGCCGATCTATCATGTCATCAACGGTTTCGGGCGCGAGACGATCATTCTGCGTAAATACGTTCTCGAGGCCAGCCTGCTCAAGGTGCTGCAATCGGCGATTCCGATTGTCACCGACGTTGAGATGACCTCCGGCGGCTTGCATCGCTTCCACGCGGTCATTCAGGTCAAGAAGCAGAGCCGCCAGCATAACGGCCTCCAGCGCAATGCGATGATGGCGGCATTTGGTGCGCTGAAGGATCTCGATCTGATTACGATGGTCGACCACGACATCGATATTCGCGATCCCATCGATGTCGAATATGCGGTGGCGACACGCATGGAAGCATCGAGCGATCTCATTCTCATTCCGGGCGCACGTGGCCACGAATATGTACGCGTCAGCAAGGAAGGCATTCGCACCAAGCTGGGCATCGATGCGACGGTACCGTTCGAGGATCAGGACAAGTTCCGGCGTGTCGAATTCGCAAAGACCGATATCGAACTCAGTCATTTTGCCGCGGGTGAAGACAGGGCCACGCAGGCGCTCGGGCTCGTAGGAACGAACATTGCATAGTATCTGAAGCCCTCTCGACTTTCTCTCAACGGTTAGGAATCACTGATGAAGCGACTTCTTGCAGCGGCCCTGCTGATGGGCACCGGACTGAGCGCCACGGTCGCATCTGCGCAGGACTGGCCGACAAAGCCGATCAAACTCGTGGTGCCCTATGCGCCGGGTGGCTACACGGATGCGGTCGGTCGCATCACCGCGCGTTTCCTTGAGAAAGAGCTGGGGCAGACGGTGATCGTCGATAATCGCGCCGGTGGTGGTGGTATCGTTGGTTCCGATCTGGTGTCGAAGTCTCCGGGCGATGGCTACACGCTGTGCGTCTGCAGCGTCGGAGCAATCTCGATCGCGCCGGTCGCACAGACCACGTCTTACGATCCGATCAAGAGCTTCAAACCGATCAGCGTCGTCAGCACGATTCCGCAAACCGTGATTGTCAATCCATCTTTGCCAATCAATTCGATGGAAGATCTCGTCAAATACGCCAAGGCCAATCCGGGCAAGCTGACCTATGGCTCCAGCGGTGCAGGCGGGCTGATGTATTTCTCGGTCGCACTGTTCGATGCGCGTGTCGGCACCAAGATGACTCACGTGCCATTCAAGGGCGGCTCGCCGGCAACCGCAGCCGTGGTCTCGGGCGAAGTCAATTTGTCCTTCACCAACATGACGGACGCGCTGCCGCAGATCGAGGCCAATACCGTCCGCGCACTGGCCGTGACGTCCGCAACCCGCAGCGAGTTCACGCCGAAGCTTCCAACTGTAGCGGAGACGGTGTCGCCTGGCTATGCAGTGGAATCGTGGAACGGCGTCATGGCGCCGGCATCGACGCCGGATGCGATCGTCGCGAAGGTGTCGGACGCCCTGAAGAAAATGGCCGCCGATCCGGAAGTGAAGAAGAATATGGCGGTCGCTGGTGCGTCGACGGTGTTTACGACGCCTGCCGAATACACGGCGCAGATCACCCGGGAAGTCGATCAGTGGCGCACGCTGCTCAAGGAAATCTCCGAGAAGAAGACCTGAGTGCGTGATCCTCGGTGGGGCCTGCTTCACGCAGGTGCCATCCGACCTTCGTTTCGACGGCAAACGGCATAAGGGCCCGCCATGAAATCACTCGCGCAGCGTGGGAATTCGGACTTCTACACGGGCTTGCTTCTCGTCGTGGTTGCGGCCGTCGCTTTGCTCTATATCCGCACGCTGACCGTCGGCACCGTGCTCGAGATGGGTCCAGGCTACTTCCCGCTCGGATTGGCCTTGATCCTGCTGGGCATGGGTCTCGTCATGATCGTCAAGGGACTGACGACTGCAGGTGTTCCGGTCGGTGCGGTTCATCTGCGTCCCTTGTTCTTCATTCTGCTGTCCTTTGCCGCGTTCGGCTTGCTCGTCGAGCGGGCCGGGCTCGCCATTTCGATCGTGGTGCAAGTCGGCCTGGCGCATTTCGCTTCGCGTGAAACCACCTGGCTGGCCAGCGTAATCACCGCTGTCGCGCTGGCGATCGTATCCTCGATCGTTTTTGTCTGGCTTCTCAAGATTCCGGTGAGCGTGCTGCCATGATCGACCTGTTTGCCGCGCTCGGCCATGGCTTCTCGGTCGCCGCCACGCCGATCAACCTGCTGTTCTGTCTGATCGGTGCCGTCTGCGGAACATTGATCGGCGTACTGCCCGGTCTGGGTCCGGTGGCCACCATCTCGTTGCTGCTGCCAGCCACCTACGCCCTCGATCCGGTCGGGGCCATCATCATGCTCGCCGGTATTTACTACGGCGCGCAATATGGCGGCTCGACCACGGCGATCCTGGTCAATATTCCGGGCGAGTCCACGTCCGTCGTCACCGCCATAGACGGCTACAAGATGGCGCAGCAGGGTCGGGCTGGCGAGGCGCTGGCGATTGCTGCAATCGGCTCCTTCATTGCCGGCTGTTTCGGCACCGTCGTGATAGCGCTCCTCGGTCCGCCACTGGCGTTGATGACGCAGAAGTTTGCGTCGCCCGATTACTTTTCCTTGATGGTGCTCGGCCTCGTATCCGCGGTTGTGCTGGCCAACGGCTCGGCATTCCGCGCCGTGTCGATGATCTTCCTTGGCCTGCTGCTTGGCATGGTCGGTATGGATATCAATACCGGCGAAGCGCGAATGACGTTCGGTCTGATCGAGTTGTCCGATGGCATCAACTTCGTCGCGCTGGTGATGGGCCTGTTCGGTGTGGCCGAAGTGATCTCGAATCTCGAAGGCGTTTCCACCCGCATCGTCAACCATTCGAAAATCACCAGCATCTGGCCATCCTTCAAAGTGTTGCGCGGAGCCTGGGGCGCAGTGATGCGCGGCACGTTGCTGGGCACGTTGTTCGGTATCCTGCCCGGTGGTGGTGCGACAATTGCGTCTTTCTCATCCTATGCGCTCGAGAAGCGCGTATCGAAGACACCGGAACGGTTCGGTAACGGCGCCATCGAAGGCGTTGCGGGTCCGGAGTCGGCCAATAACGCCGCCGCGCAGACATCGTTCGTGCCTCTGTTGACCATGGGTATTCCAACCAGCGCGACAATGGCATTGCTGGTCGGTGCGCTGACGCTGCATGGCATCGCGCCGGGGCCGACCATCATTTCGCGCCAGCCGGATCTGTTCTGGGGTCTGATCGCCAGCATGTTTATCGGCAATGCGATGCTGGTTATCATCAATCTGCCGATGATCGGGATCTGGGTGCGGCTGCTCAATGTGCCGTATCGTATACTCTATCTGATTATCGTCGTGGTCTGTGCGATCGGCGTGTTCTCGGTCAATAATTCGAGCTTCGACATCTATATGACCGTGGGCTTCACGGCTCTCGGCTATATCCTGCGCAAGCTGGATGCAGAGCCTGCGCCATTGCTGATGGGCTTCGTGCTCGGTCCGATGGTCGAGGAGAATTTCCGCCGCAGCCTGATCACGTCGCATGGCGATCCGATGGTGTTTCTGCAGCGGCCGATCAGCCTCGTGCTTCTCCTCCTGTCTGCAGCTTTGCTGATCTCCATCGTCATGCCGTCGATCAGCAAACGCCGGAACGAAGTCTTTCAGGAGTGACACCAGCCCTCTGTCGGCGGTGCGAATGACAAGAGAACGAGAGACGCCATGAACAAGCACGCCCCGGTTTCCTCATCGGTCGACAAGGCCGTTCTGCGCAATGGTGGCGAGCTTCTCGTCGCGGCGCTCCGCCGCAACGGCGTCGATCGCATGTTCGGCGTGCCCGGTGAAAGCGCACTACCAATCTTTGACGCGCTCTATGAGCCGGATGCCGGGATCCGCTTCGTCGTTTGCAGGCATGAGACAACGGCGTCCCATATGGCGGAAGCCGACGGCAAGATCTCGGGACGGCCCGGCATTTGCGTCGTCAGTCGCGGTCCGGGAGCCATGCAGGCCGCACTCGGATTACACACTGCGTGGCAGGATTCCACGCCGATGATCCTGATCGTGGGCCAGGTGCCGCGAGGCCATCTGGGCCGCGAAGCCTTTCAGGAAATGAACTACGTCCGAACCTTCGATGATATGACGAAATGGGTGGCCGAGATCGACTCCGTCGACCGCATTCCGGAATTGGTCAGCCGTGCCTTCCATGTCGCGATGCAGGGGCGTCCGGGACCCGTCGTGTTGTCGATTCCGGAAGATGTTCTCGGTTCTGTCAGCGAGGTCGCTGATGCGGCGCCGGCGACAGCCATCGAGGCGGCCCCCTCAGACGCGCAGATGGCTGACGTCCACGCGCTGTTGCAGAAAGCGCAGCGACCTCTGGTCATTGTCGGAAATCTCGGCTGGACGGCCACTGCGGCCGAACAGTTCAGAGCATTTGTCGAACGCAATGATCTGCCTGTCGTTGCCGGCTTTCGTTCCCAGGACGTGCTCGATAACCGCAGCGATCAATATATCGGTGATATCAGCCTCGGTTGCAGCCGCCCGCTGATGGCGCGGGTGAAGACGGCCGATCTGCTGCTCGTGATTGGTGATCGACTGGGTGACGTCACCACTAATCATTACTCGCTGTTTGAGGTTCCGACGCCCAAACAGGTCTTGATCCATGTGTTTCCGGGTCCGGAAGAGATCGGCCGTGTCTATGTTCCGACACTCGGCATTCCCGCCAATTCGTCGCGCTTCGCCGAGGCGCTCGCCAGATTGCCGTCGCTTGAGAGTAGCGCATGGGCCGGCTGGCGTGCTGAAGCGCGTCAGGCCTATGAGGACTATCAGGAGCCACGTACCGATGCGCCGCCCTTCGATCTGGCCAAGGTGATCGATCATCTGAATTCCGAATTGCCGGACGATGCGATCGTGACCAATGGCGCCGGCAACTACACGATCTGGCTGCATCGCTACTATCGCTACCGCAAGCTCCGCACCCAGATCGCGCCAAAGTCGGGTTCGATGGGGTACGGCCTGCCGGCCGCCATTGCCGCGCAGCTGCGCCATCCGGAACGCAGGGTCGTCTGCCTGGCCGGCGACGGCTGCTTCATGATGGCCTCGCAGGAATTCGCCACGGCGGTCCAGCAGCAACTGCCGATCATCGTCATCATCGTCAACAACGCGATGTATGGTTCGATTCGGATGCACCAGGAACTCAATTTTCCAAATCGCCCGAGCGGCACGGATCTGCTCAATCCCGACTTTGCCGTGCTCGCGCAGTCCTACGGCGCCCACGGCGAGGCGATCGAGGCGCATGACGACTTCCCGGCCGCCTTCGCGCGGGCCGTGGCGGCGGAGCGCCCCGCGATCATCGAACTGCGCGTCAACCGCAATCAGCTGACGCCTGACCGCAGTCTCTAAGGCCAGTCCGGGCAAGCCCGTCCGGGCTTTCCAATCTGAAGGGAACCTCTCGTCACCCCTGCGATAGGGCGCTAAAGTCTCCTGAAGCCCTCGAATCGCGGGCGCTGAAAGAGGCAACTGAGACCATGACCATCCGCCTGCATCGCGGCGATCTGCCGGATCTGAGCCGCTACACCGATTCGGTGGCGATCGACACCGAGACCATGGGTCTCAATCCGCATCGCGACCGGCTATGCGTGGTGCAGCTTTCGCCCGGCGATGGAAGCGCTGATGTCGTGCAGATTCCGGCGGGCCACACGGATGCGCCGAACCTGAAGAAGCTCCTCGGCGATCCCAAGGTCACCAAGCTTTTCCACTTCGCGCGTTTCGATCTCGCTGCGCTCTACAATGCGCTCGGCGTCATGCCTTCGCCGGTCTATTGCACCAAGATCGCCTCCCGCCTGTGCCGCACCTATACCGACAGACACGGCCTCAAGGATCTGGTCCGCGAAGTCCTCGGCGTCGATCTGTCGAAGCAGCAGCAGTCGAGCGACTGGGGCAGTCAGACCCTCAGTGAGGCCCAGCTATCCTACGCCGCATCGGACGTGCTGCATCTGCATGGGCTCCGCGAGCGGCTGAACGTGATGCTGGCGCGGGAGGGCCGCACGGAGCTGGCGCAGGCCTGTTTCGAATTCCTGCCGACCCGGGCCAAGCTCGACCTATCGGGCTGGGAAAACGAAGACATTTTCGCCCATTCGTGACCGGCTTGCGGCGAAGTGACTTTCTGAAACATCTGAGGGGTCCTCCCGCCGCGTTTCGGTCATAGTCCTCGTTCTGGTGGGGCGGGGCTGCAAACCGGTGCATTTCAGCGTAGACTGGCACTGGTTTGGCATGGCCTTTCTCGGCATGGCCCGTTGGAGCGGCGGTGAGTTCAGTTCAGGTTCCCAGCTATCAGGCGGGCATGGATGCGCGGTTCAGGGCCGCTGCACGCCATAGCCGTTTGGTGCGCGTGCTGCGGATCGCTGTCCCTGCCGTTGTGATCCTGTCGATGGCCGCGATCGTTGGTGTATCGATCTTCAATCCGTTCCGGATCCTCGCCAAATTGCCGCTCGACATGGGCAATCTGGTCGTTTCGGGGACCAAGATCACTATGGAGACGCCGCATCTGTCAGGCTTCTCGCCGGACGGGCGGCCCTATGAATTATGGGCCAAGGCCGCGACGCAGGATCTGACGGACCCTGACAATGTCGAACTGACGACCTTGCGCGCCAAGGTGATGATGGAAGACAAGTCGACGATGACGATGGATGCCCGCACCGGGAAGTTCAATTCGAAGGCGCAGATGCTCTATCTGTATCAGGACATCTTCCTGCAAACGACGACCGGCTACGAAGCGCGGCTGACTCAGGCGGAGATTGACATCGCCAATGGCACCGTCAGGTCGGACGAGCCGGTCGATGTCAAACTTCTCAACGGCACTTTGCTCGGGCAACGGATGCGCATTACGGAACATGGTGAGCTGGTGCGGTTCGAGGGTGGTGTGTCGATGAACCTGAAGATGGACCCACCTTCGCCGGATGCTTCGGCTCAGCCTGAGACCGTGGCAGAGCCTGAAGTCGCGCCGGAGCCTGCAAGGCCGCGGGCGGCAAACGGCAAGCGCGCCAACGCGAAATGAATGTGATGATTTTTCCCGTCAATAATATCCGACTCCGCGGGGTGACAGGTGCTGCGATTGCCGTGCTCGCCTTGGCTCTGACAGGCGATGCAAATGCGCAGAGCGCGGTGCAGGGTGTGCCGAATGCGATGCAGGGCTTCTCGCAGAATCGCGATCAGCCCATTCAGATCGAGGCCGCATCGCTGGAAATGCGCGACAAGAAAAAGGAAGCGACATTCGCAGGCGATGTGAAGGTCGTGCAGGGCGACACCACGATGAAGTCGAAGACGCTCGTGGTCTTCTATGATGGCGGTGGCTCGGCGAACGAGCCGGCTGCCAAGGCTGCTCCCAAGACGCCGATCAAGGCGGCGCAACCGGGTCCGGGCGGCTCGTCGGCGATCAAGCGACTTGAAGCGCGCGGCGGCGTCATCGTCACCCAGAAAGACCAGGTCGTCACCGGCGAGACGGCGGTATTCGACACCCGGACCAATCTCGTCACCATGCAGGGCAATGTTGTGCTCACCCAGGGCAAGAATGTGCTGCGCGGCGATCGTCTGACCGTGGATATGACCACGGGCACCTCACGCGTTGAATCCAACAGCGGCAGGGTTCAAGGCATGTTCGAATCGTCCGGTCAGCAGAAGGGTGGTGGTGGCCCGACCTCGATCATACCCGGGTCTGGAAGCGGAAAACCCAAGTAAATCGAATGATTTACCGACATTGACGAGCCGGGTCCTGTTGAATCCGGCCGCACAACCCGTTATCGCCATTGTTTTAATCGACATGGAAGGCTTGGCGTTCGGCTGGGCAAGGGACATCTAGTCCGCCATGCTGTTCCCAGTGGTCAAACATGCCGCGACCTGGCGCGGATGACGTTTAGAGGCTGATCGAAGCGCGAATGGTTGATTTCCTCGGCATGTTCCGTCGGCGCGCTCCGAAACGCGGTCCGCAGGGTTTTGCGCGCTCGCCGGTCGACATCACGGCGCTTGGCGACAGCATGGGCGACATGCTGGGCAGCCCCAGCCGTGAGGCGCCGCCCCTGGTTCGCACCGGCCCGGCCGATACCCCCCAGGTTCCGCAGGCCCGGGCGGAGGCCCCGCGTGCTCCGCAGCAGGCGCCGGCCCGCCGCCCGGAGAAGGCGCCGCAGCGGCCCCGAACCAACGGCGCCGCCGCACCAAAGGCGGCTCCGCGTGCGGGCTATCTGGCCGTCCATGATGTGAAAAAGAGCTTCGGCTCACGGCAGGTCACCCGCGGCGTCAGTATCTATGTTCGTCGTGGTGAGGCCGTCGGCCTGCTCGGACCGAACGGTGCCGGCAAGACCACGGTGTTCTACATGATCACCGGCCTGATCAAGCCCGACAGCGGCGCCATCGAGCTTGATGGCCACGACGTCACCCAGCTACCAATGTATCAGCGTGCTCGCCTCGGCATCGGCTATCTGCCGCAGGAAGCCTCGATTTTCCGCGGTCTGACGGTCGAGCAGAATATCCGAGCGGTGCTGGAAGTCGTCGAACCCAGCCGGAAGAAACGTGAGCGCGAGCTGGATTCCCTGCTCGAAGAGTTCAACATCCAGAGACTGCGCAAGTCACCGTCGATCGCTTTGTCCGGGGGTGAGCGCCGCCGCGTTGAAATCGCGCGTGCACTGGCGACGCGACCAAATTACATGCTGCTCGATGAGCCCTTCGCTGGCATCGACCCGATTGCGGTGGGCGATATTCAGGATCTGGTCCGCCATTTGACCAATCGCGGCATCGGTGTGCTGATTACCGACCATAACGTGCGCGAAACGCTGGGGCTGACAGACCGCGCCTATATCGTCTATGCTGGTGAAATCCTGACGGAGGGGTCTCCTGAGGAGATCGTGGCTGACCCGGACGTGCGTCGCCTTTACCTTGGCGAGGAATTCCGCCTCTAGACCAAATTTACAATTCGTCAAGTCGTGTACATCAGCCTGGGAAAGAGATAAGCAAGAAACGGACCAACTTTTGGATCGGTTTTTGCCTCCATGGCGCTGACGCAGAGACTAGAGTTCCGGCAATCTCAGTCGCTGGTGATGACGCCGCAGCTGATGCAGGCCATCAAGCTGCTGCAGCTGTCGAATCTCGATCTTGCAACCTTTGTCGAAGATGAACTGGAGCGCAATCCGCTGCTGGAACGCGCCAGCGACGGTCCTGAGCCGCCGGTGGCCGGAGAGGCGACCCCCGAGCGTAGCGAGTTCTCCGGTCACGACGAGGCGGGCTATGCTTCCGGCCAGGACGATGGCGGCGACCATTCCGACTTTTCCGATCGTTCAGGCGGCGATAGTTTCGATGCGCCGGCGCCCGACGAGTGGATGAACCGCGAACTCGGCACCCGCGCCGAGATCGAACAGACCCTGGATACCGGACTGGACAACGTCTTCTCCGAAGAGCCTGCCGAAGCCGCCGCACGCAACGCGCAGGACGCAGCCCCAACCGCCTATACTGAATGGGGCGGCGGCGCCTCCAATGACGACAGCTACAATCTTGAGGCCTTCGTTGCCGCAGAGGTGACGCTCGGCAGCCATCTTGCTGAACAGCTCGCGGTGGCGTTCTCATCGCCCGTGCAACGCATGATCGGTCAATACCTGATTGATCTCGTCGATGAGGCCGGCTACCTGCCGCAAGATCTTGGCGATGTGCATGAGCGACTGGGCGCATCTAGTGACGATGTCCAAAGTGTTCTCGGTGCGTTGCAGAAATTCGACCCCCCGGGGGTCTGCGCGCGCAGCCTCAGCGAATGTCTCGCAATCCAGTTACGTGAACAGAACCGCTACGATCCTGCGATGCAGGCACTGGTCGAGCATCTCGATCTCCTGGCCAAGCGCGACATCGGCAATCTCAGAAAAATCTGCGGCGTCGACGACGAAGATCTCACCGACATGATCGGCGAGATTCGCAGGCTCGATCCGAAGCCCGGTCTGAAATTCGGTTCGGCGCGGACGCAGACCGTTGTGCCCGACGTTTACGTGCGGCCCGGTCCCGATGGCGGCTGGCATGTCGAGTTGAACAGCGACACGCTGCCGCGTGTTCTCGTGAATCAGGTCTATTATTCCGAACTGTCAAAAACGATCCGCAAGGATGGCGACAAGTCGTACTTCACTGATTGTTTACAGAACGCGACCTGGCTGGTGCGTGCGCTGGATCAGCGCGCGCGTACTATCCTGAAGGTTGCGACCGAGATCGTCCGGCAACAGGATGGCTTCTTCACGCAGGGTGTTGCGCATCTGCGGCCGCTGAATCTCAAGGCGGTTGCTGATGCCATTCAAATGCATGAATCGACGGTGTCGCGCGTTACCGCCAACAAATACATGGCGACAAATCGCGGCAGCTTTGAATTGAAATACTTCTTTACGGCGTCGATAGCGTCGGCCGATGGTGGCGAAGCCCATTCGGCTGAAGCGGTGCGACATCACATCAAGCAACTGATTGATGGAGAAAGTCCTTCTCTTATTCTTTCGGATGACACGATCGTGGAACGCTTGCGCGAAGCCGGAATTGATATCGCGCGCCGTACCGTTGCCAAATACCGTGAAGCTATGCGTATTCCATCTTCGGTCCAGCGTCGCCGCGACAAGCAGAGTATGCTCGGCACTGCACTCACGGCGCCCGCCATATCGTCCGACAGGACACCCGACCGATCCCGCGACACTGCACCAGCTTGATTGCACTCCCGCGGAAACGGGATACTGTCGGTTCAGCGCAGAACGAATCGAGGCATCAGCATGACCCTTCGTATCTCGGGAAAAAGCATCAACGTTGGAGACGCTTTGCGAGGCCGCGTGAGCGAGCGGACCGACGAGGTCCTTCGCAAATATTTCGATGGCAACTATTCTGGCCACATCACGCTCAGCAAGGACGGCTTCGGCTTCCGCACTGATTGTGCGTTGCATCTTGATTCCGGAATTACGCTCGAAGCGGACTCCAATGCAGCGGATGCTTATGCCAGCGCCGATCAGGCGCTGCTCCAGATCGAGAAACGTTTACGTCGCTACAAGAGCCGGCTGAAGGATCGTTCCGCGCGCAAGGCGCATGCGGAAAATCAGGCGATGGCCGAACTCACCGCCCCGACCTTGGACGCGCCGAGCTACATCCTTGAGGCCCCCGATCACGAGGACGATGCCGACGGCGGCTACGATCCGGTCATCATTGCCGAATCGACCAGGTCGCTGAAGCGGCTTTCGGTGAGCGAAGCTGTCATGGAACTCGACTTTACCGGCGCTGCGGTCGTGGTATTTCAGCATGGCAGTACCGGCCGGCTCAATATCGTTTATCGACGGGGGGACGGTAACGTGGGTTGGGTCGATCCGCCGGTGGTTAAACCGTCCTGACGGCATTGACGCCCAAACGCCCCCTCCCTATGGTCCGCCGCCTTTGACAGGTTATGCCCGTCAATGGATTTCGCATGGGGGGTTCCGGTGCTAGAGTACGTTCGGGCGTTCGCGCCCGGCGCGTTTTCCACCACAGGGAACGATGCCCTTTCCAGTCTTTCTTGACGCTGCCGGTTTTGGTTCTAACTACCCGCTGACGGTCAAACATCCTCGGAACGGTCAATGACGATTACCGATCTGGTCGCGCCCGAGGCGATAATCCCGGCGTTGAAGGTCAACAGCAAGAAGCAGGCGCTGCAGGAGCTCGCGGCGCGCGCTTCTGCGCTCACCGGTCAGAACGACCGCGCCGTTTTCGAGGTGCTGTTGCAGCGCGAGAAGCTCGGTACGACGGCCGTGGGCTATGGCGTTGCCATTCCGCATGGCAAGTTGCCGAAACTCGACAAGCTCTTCGGCCTGTTTGCGCGCCTCGACCGTCCGATCGATTTCGAGGCCATGGACGGCCAGCCGGTCGATCTGGTGTTTCTGCTGCTGGCGCCGGAAGGTGCCGGCGCCGATCATCTGAAGGCGCTGGCACGGATAGCACGTCTCCTGCGCGATCAGGACGTCGCTAAAAAGCTGCGTGCCTCCCGTGACGCGCAGGCGATCTATTCCGTGCTCGCTTTGCCGCCGGCGACAGCGGCTTAACCGTCTCACCCCGCAGCTTGCGCCAGAAGCGCCCGGTTTGACCGGGCGATTCTGTACCCCGACCCAGACCCCGACCTGTTTGGGGACGGAAGGCTGGTTGGCCTCGCCGGCTTACGCCGCGAATTCCCTGGCGGAGATTGGAGCGAGCGACTCGTTGCGCACCGCCTGCCGCGCGGTGATCGATGCGAGTTCGTTCATGGCTGCAGAGGCGGCTTCGGCCTGCGTTTCGGCACGGACCGATTCTGCTTCTTCTGCTGCGGCAGCTGCGCGCGATGAGGCTGCCATCCGCAGTGCTGTCTGGATCTCATTGGAATCCGCGCCGTTCTTGAGTAGCAGCAGCGTCAGCAGCGCCTTGACGTCGGAATTCATCGCGTCTGCGCTCTGCTTCATGCGTCGCACCGCAGCTGACGTTTCGGGAACGTTGACGGCGGCTACGGGACGAAGCTTGGCGACATTGCTACCCGAAGCTTCTGTACCCTGCATGCGCATCGGACTGGCATGTTCTTCCGCCATCATCACCCGCGATGCGGCAGCAAGCTGCAAAGCATTGTGAATCTCCGGCGAACTGGTGCCGGTCTTCAGCAGCAGCAAAGTGAGGAGGGCTTTGACGTCCGAGTTCATCGCGGCACTGTTTTGCATGGCGTTCCTCGCTTGTGAGAAGAGTGACTGGGTTAGTTGAAACGTTGTCCGATCAGTCGTTCAAAGAAGGTTGGTTGTTGCGGCTCGGGTTGAGCGATTTCGGCAATGAGCTTGAGTGGCTTGTGCCGACGTCACGCTTTAGCCGTGGCTTTGACGGCAGCATGATTGGCACCGGCATGACCATAGGTTCGGCGAAGGTTGTGAGCGTGCCGTCCTCGAGGCTGCCGCGGATCAGGATCGGTGAGGGAAAGTCCGGATCTCCGAATGCAGCAGCCGTCGCAAGGCGCGCGCTATCCAGGGCGCCGGAATTCCGAGCGGCCTCAGTGCTCCATTGCCCGACCGGCAAGCGGTCTGACTTGGTCACGAAAGGCGGGTTGCCGTCGGGCGCGGTAATGGGAGGGACGGTGCCGTCGGCGCGCATCAGGAACACGGTGGCCGCTGCGCAGCCCGGCGCAAAAACGAAGATTGCGAAGCAGGCTGCGATCGCCGGCCGACTATCAAAACTCCGGGAGCTGGTCCGGGGAATTGAATCTGATTTCTGAGGGGTGATCGTTGCACCGACGTTCCGCAGCAAGTCTTCGACTTGAACGATCTGGGCTTGTGTCGATCCACTCATGGGCGACCTCGAATCTCGCTATGACCAGAGTTTCTCAAGTCATGGTGAATGCGTGGTCACTGTTTTCTTTTGTGAAATGGCAGCAGCAATCAGGCGCAATGTTGCCATCGCATCCGATATCTGGATTGTTATTGATGAGGGGATCGGTTTTTCGGATGGTAATGGAGGCCGGAGCCCGTGTCCGAATCGATCACGTCGCATGCTGCGCTGACGGTGTTGACGACGGGTAAAACGAATACCGCATTATCAAATGAAGGACGAGCGGCTGCGTGTGATGACAGTTGGTCGGACGTTGGGATACGCGGCTCCACCGCGTATCCTGACATCTGCCTGCTGGCCGGTTCGCGTTAGTGAACGCTGACGGTCTGCAATTCCTGGCTCCATGCATTCGCAATCGCAGCTTCTCGGCTGTCGGTGAGCATGATCGGCGTGCCGTCAGCGGCATGCAGCGCGAACAGCTGCAGTCCCGGCGCAATCGCTGGCGCCTGCGGGAACAGTCCCGGTACGTCTTCCGAGCGAACCGGCTTCACATAGGCGATCATACCTTCGCCCAGATGCGCCAATGCTTCGGTGGTGACGGCGGCATTTTCATTGATCGTAACAACTTCAGTCATCGTCTCGACTCCTTCTATGAGATCAAGCGGTCGAGTCCGCTACTCGTTCCATACTCAGGATGCATGACTTGATCGAAAACCAGAAACCAGTTTGTCGGGTCATGCATTATTCGTGTTCATTGATAGCGATTGTCTTAATGACCCTTTCAGGCTCAGGCCTGGCCAGATCAATCGACAACAGCCCGTTCTTCAGATCCGCACCCAGCACCAGCATCCCCTCTGCCAGCACAAAAGTACGCTGGAAGTGACGCGCGGCGATGCCGCGATGGATGTATTGCCGGGTCTTGTCGTCCTGCTGGCGGCCCCGGATCACGAGCTGGTTTTCCTCGGTGGTCACATCGAGTTGATCGCGGGTGAAACCTGCGACCGCCAGCGTGATCCGCAGGCGTTCGGGTTGACCGTTGTTACGGTCGCACCGCTCGATGTTGTAAGGAGGATAACCGTCGGCGCCTTTGACAACGCGATCAAGCGCACGCTCAATCTCGTCGAATCCCAAAAGGAACGGACTGGATAACGAAGGAACACGAGACATACCTACAAAGCCCTCTCGAAGCGACTTTGAGGGGCCCTTACGGCACCCCTGGCCAATCGGCACTCTGCCAACAGGTCATTCAACAATATGGGCATGCCAAAGCCCGGTTCAAGCACCCCTAACTTGCCGGGAAACCGTTACTAAGGCCTTGAAACGGATCAGATATCGATCCGACTGCGGCCGTCGGCGCTGAATAGGTGCAGTTTGTCGCGGGAAGCCGTGGCGCGGATCGACGCACCAATGGCCGGGGCGTCCTGGCCGGGGATGCGGACGATGATCTCACCCTCGGGCAGCTCGCCCGGGGTGGCGCTGACGGCCTTCTCAGCCCGCGTGCTGGTGCCGTAGACGAAGGTTTCCGCGCCCACCCGCTCGATGGCCTCGACCGTCAGGTTCAGGGTGATTCCGTCGGCTGTGGCCGCCTCACCGGCGATCGCGAGGTCTTCCGGCCGAACGCCGAGAATGCCGGTGCCGGCGGCGCTGCGGTTGTCGCCGGCGAACCGGGCCCGGATTTCATCACCATTCAGCTTGATCAGGTTCATCGGCGGCGCGCCGATGAAGGAGGCGACGAAGGTGGTCGCTGGCTTGCGGTAGATATCGAGCGGGCTGCCGATCTGCTCGACCTGGCCGCCATTCATCACCACCAGAATATCGGCCAGCGTCATCGCCTCGAGCTGGTCGTGGGTGACATAGATCGACGTCGTCTTCAGCCTGCGCTGCAGCTTGCGGATTTCGACACGCATGGCGACGCGCAGCTTGGCATCGAGATTGGACAGTGGCTCGTCGAACAGGAACACCTTCGGCTGCCGCACGATGGCGCGCCCCATGGCGACGCGCTGGCGCTGTCCGCCGGACAATTGTCGGGGCTTACGATCGAGCATGGCCGTGATTTCGAGGATCTGCGCGGCTTCGCGCACGCGCGTATCGATCTCGGGTTTCGGCATGCCCCGATTGCGCAAGCCGTAAGCCATGTTGTTGTAGACGCTCATATGGGGATAGAGCGCGTAGTTCTGGAACACCATGGCGATATCGCGGTCGGCCGGTTCGATCTCGTTGACGACGCGGCCGCCGATATCGATCTCGCCGGAGGTGATGGTCTCCAGGCCGGCCACCATGCGCAGCAACGTCGACTTGCCGCAGCCGCTTGGTCCCACCAGCACGCAGAACTGGCCGTCGCCGATGTCGAAATCGATGCCCTTGATGGCCTCGAATCCGCCGGGATAGGTCTTGCGGACGTTGCGCAGCGATACGTTGGCCATCTGAATTTACTTCTCCGTCTCGACCAGGCCGCGTACGAACAGCCGCTGCATGAACACAACCACGGCGACAGGCGGCAGCATGGCAAGGATCGCGGTGGCCATCGCGAGCTGCCACTCGGCGAGCTCGTCTGTCGTCGCCAGCATTTTCTTGATACCGGTGACGATGGTCTGCATGGATTCCTGCGTTGTGATCAGCAGCGGCCACAGATACTGGTTCCAGCCATAGATGAACTGGATCACGAACAGAGCTGCCATTGTGGTGACCGACAGCGGCAGCAGTGTATCCTTGAAAAAGCGGAAGGGACCCGCGCCGTCGATGCGCGAGGCTTCGAGCAATTCATCGGGGATGGTCATGAAGAACTGACGAAACAGCAGCGTGCCGGTGGCCGATGCGATCAGCGGCAGGATCAGCCCGGCATAGGTGTCGAGCATCTTCAGATCGGCGATCACCTTGTAGGTCGGATAGATACGGACCTCGACCGGCAGCATCAGCGTCACGAAGATGATCCAGAACGCCGTCTGGCGGAACGGAAAACGGAAATACACCACCGCATAGGCGGAGAGGATCGAGATCACGATCTTGCCGAGCGCGATGCCCATTGCCATGATGAACGAGTTCATCAGCATCTGACCGACCGGCTCGCGGCTGTAGCGCGACCCGCCGACGAAAATCGCACGGTAGTAGTTCTCCAGCGCATGACCGCCCGGCAGCATCGGCATGTTGCCGTTGACCACTGTCGCGGCGTCATGGGTCGAGGCGATCAGTGCGACATAGACCGGGAAGACGACGATGAACACGCCGAGGACCAGGATCGCGTAAGCGAGGATGTCGTTCCAGCGGCGGTGCTCGACCATCAGTACTGCACCTTGCGCTCGACGTAACGAAACTGGATGGCCGTGAGCGCGATCACGATAACCATCAGGATCACCGACTGCGCTGCCGATCCGCCGAGGTCGCCGCCGAGCCTGCCGTCGGCATAGACCTTGTAGACCATGGTGGTCGTCGCTCCGGCCGGCCCACCACCCGTGACGGCGTCGATGATGCCGAAGGTGTCGAAGAAGACATAGACGACGTTGACGACCAGCAGGAAGAACGTGGTCGGCGACAGCAGCGGGAACGTGATCGTCCAGAACCGTCGATACGGTCCGGCGCCGTCGATCGCTCCGGCCTCAAGTACACTGCGCGGGATCGCCTGCAGGCCGGCCAGGAAGAACAGGAAATTATAGGCGATCTGCTTCCACACCGCGGCCATGACAACGAGCGCCATAGCATGGTTGCCGTTCAGCAGCGGATTCCAGTTGAAGCCCATCAGGCGAAGCGGCCGTGCCATGGTGCCGAGCGTCGGGTGGAAGATGAACAGCCACAGCACGCCGGCGACCGCGGGAGCCACCGCATAGGGCCAGATCATCATAACCTTGAAGGTCGGCGCTGCTTTCAGATTCTTGTCGGCCTGGGTTGCGAACAACAGCGCGATCGACAGCGAGAGTGCCGCGACCAGCGACGAGAACACCAGCGTCGTCGCCATCGCCTTGTAATATTCGGGCTGCGCAAGAAGAGTCTGATAGTTCTCCAGCCCGATGAATTCCGAATTCAGACCGAACGCGTCTTCGCGCAAAAACGACTGCCAGACGGCCTGACTCGCCGGCCAGTAGAAAAACACCAGGGTGATGACCAGCTGCGGCACGAGCAACAGATATGGCAGCAGCTTACCCTTAAAGACCGCTGACTTTTCCATTGACGTGGTCGTGCCTTCGATGCCGGTGCTTTGGATGCCGTGTTCGAAGGCCCGCTCCGGTGTTGGAGCGGGCTTCGTGGGAGCGTTACTTCGCAGTCTTTTCGAAGGTCCGCAACATGGCGTTGCCGCGGCTCACGGCGGTGTCGAGTGCCTGTTGCGCCGTCTTCTGGCCACCCAGCGCAGCCTCGATCTCTTCGGACCAGATGTCGCGTAGTTGCACCATGTTGCCGAATCGAAGCCCGCGCGAATTCTCGGTCGGCTCCTTGTTGGTCAGCTCCTTCAGCGGCGTCTGCAGCACCGGGTTCTTTTCGTAGAAGCCGTCAGCCTTGGTCTTTTCGTAAGCCGCCTTGGTAATTGGCAGATAGCCGGATTCCTGATGCAGCCTGGCCTGGCGGTCGGTGTCGGACAGGAAGCTGAAGAATTTCGCGATGCCCTTGTATTCGTCGGGCTTCTTGCCGCCCATCACCCATAGCGAGGCGCCGCCGATGATCGAATTCTGCGGCGCGCCGGTGACGTCGGGATAGTAGGGCATCGGCGCCGAGGTGAAGGCGAATTTGGCAGTGCCCTTGGCGGTGGCGTAATAGCCCGACGAGGTCATGAAGAGCGGGCATTCGCCGGAGCCGAACCGGCTTTCGCTGGCATTGCCGCGGCCGGAATAATCGTAGGTCTTGTCCTTCTGCAGTTCGATCAGCGTCTGCAGATGTTTGACATGCAGCGGCGAATTGAACTTCAGTTCGGTGTCGAAGCCATCGAGTCCGTTCGCCTTGCTGCCGATAGGCACGTTGTGCCACGCGGAAAACTGCTCGATATGCGCCCATGTCGCCCAGGCATTGGAGAAGCCGCAGGTGGTATAGCCGGCCGCCTTGAGCTTCCTGGCGTCCTCGAACACTTCGGGCCAGGTCTTCGGGATCTCGGCGATGTTGGCCTTCTTCAGCGCATCCAGATTGACCCACATCACCATCGAGGACGAGTTGAAGGGGAACGACAGCATCTCGCCCTTCGAGGTCGAGTAGTAGCCGGTAATCGCGGGCAGATAGTTGTTTGGATCGAACGGCTCGCCCGCATCCTTCATGAGCTGGTAGACGGGTTTAACGGCGCCCTTGGCGCTCATCATGGTCGCGGTACCGACCTCGAAGACCTGCAGGATGTGCGGCGCGGTACCGGCGCGGAATGCTGCGATGCCGGCATTCATGGTGTCGGGATAGCTGCCCTTGAAGGTCGGAACCACCTTGTAGTCCGACTGGCTGGCGTTGAAATCGGCCGCGAGCTTGTTGACGATGTCGTTGTTGCCGCCGGTCATCGCGTGCCACCACTGGATCTCCGTCACCGCATGCGCGGGCGAAGCGAGCGCCAGCGTGGATGCGAACAGGGCAGCAAGTGCGAATGGGGGGCGGATCATCCAGTTTCTCCCGTTAGCCGTCATCGTCTCGTTGCAACAAAGCTGCGCCGGATGACGTGCATGCGACATTTTGACAGCGCGGATGCTAGGCGGGAAATGGCGGCGTTGGGAAGCCGCAAAAAGTCGAAGTCGAACGGGGCTGCGGATCGCGCAGCCCCGTGTCGTTCTTATCGTTTGCGTTCGGAGCCGCTTACGGTTCCCTTGGCGACGAGATCCTTGATCTCGTCCGCGGAGTAGCCGAACTCGCCGAGGATCTCGTTGGCGTGTTCGTTGAACTTCGGCGGGACGCGGCGCAGGCTGGCCTTGGTGCGGTCGAAGCGGACCGGGGAGGCGACGCCCTTGTACCAGTCCTTCTCGATGATATCGCCGCGATGCTTCGTGTGCGCATTGGCCAGCGCCTTGTCGATCGACTGCACGGGACCGGCCGGGAGGCCGGCGCCGAGCAGGCGTTCGCACAAAGGTGCGCTGTCGTGATCTTTCAGGATCGCTTCCAGCTCGGCACGCAGCGCGTCGCGATTCTGCACACGGTCGCGGTTGCGTGCGAAGCGCACGTCTGTGCCGAGCTCCGGTTTGCCGAGTTCGCGGCACAGCTTCCGGAACGTGCCGTCATTGCCGACACCCATGAAGATGTTGCCATCGCGCGCCTTGAACACGGCATAGGGCACCAGATTCGGATGCTCGTTGCCGGTCAGAGCAGGCGGCTTGCCGCCATTGTAGAAGTAGTTCGATGTGTGCGGATGCATGATCGCGAGACCGGTCTCATACAAAGTCGCTTCCACGAACTGTCCGAGACCAGACTTTGCACGCTCCTGCAGCGCCATCAGGATGCCGACGCAGGCATAGAGGCCGGTCGCCATGTCGACGAGCGCGACGCCGATGCGGGTCGGGCCGCTTTCCTGCGAGCCGGTCGAGGCCATCAGGCCGACCATCGACTGGATGATGGCGTCATAGCCGGGATGGCCGCCATGCGGACCGTCGGCGCCGAAGCCGGAGATGCGGCAATGGATCAGCTGCGGGAATTTTTCGCGCAGGAAATCATTGCCGATGCCCCATTTGTCGAGTGTGCCCGGCTTGAAGTTCTCGATCATCACATCGGCATCTTCGAGCATCCGCATCAGCACGGCGCGGCCGCCCTCGGAAGCGAGGTCGAGACCGATGGAGCGCTTGTTGCGATTGGCGCCGACGAAATAGGCCGCATCCTCGTCATGGAACGGGGGGCCCCAGTCGCGGGTCTCGTCGCCGGCGGGCGGCTCGACCTTGACGATGTCGGCGCCGTGGTCACCCAAGATCTGTGTGCAATAGGGACCACCAAGCACACGCGACAGATCGATCACGCGCAGGCCGGCAATCGCGCCGGGAGCTATGGGCAAGCTCATTCAATCAGCCTTCTCTCAAGTGTCGTTGGAATATTTTTATGCCAGAGAGCATGTCGAAGGCTGTCAGAGCTAGCGGGCTTCCGGCTGGTCAGCAATGGCCTTGTCCGGGCAGCGGCTATGGCCAGAGCGGGGGTATGGCGCAACCGCCAGACGAACGCGAACGGGCTCGGCCATCGGCCGAGCCCGTTCGTATCGAAAGTTAAATCGTTTGCGTCGCCGTAACTCAGACGATCACGGTGCGGACGTCGATATTGCCGCGTGTGGCGTTGGAATACGGGCAGACCTGATGCGCCTTCTCGACCAGCGCTTCAGCTTCAGCGCGCGGCAAGCCCGGGAGCGAGACCGCCAGTTCGACATCGAGGCCGAAACCACCGGCTGAACGCGGGCCGATGCCCACGGTGGAGGTGACCGACACGTCGGCGGGTACCTTGGGGCCGCCCTGCGAGCCTACGAACTTCATCGCGCCGATGAAACAGGCAGCATAGCCGGCCGCGAACAGCTGCTCGGGGTTGTTGCCGGCGCCGCCTGCGCCGCCAAGTTCCTTCGGCGTGGTGAGTTTGACGTCAAGCGCGCCATCCAGGGTTGCGGCGTGGCCATCGCGGCCGCCGGTTGCTTTGGCGCTGGTCTTGTAAAGCACATTCACAGACATGGTGTGTCTCCTTGTTGTTGTGTCTTGCCCGATTATAATTGCGCACAATTAGATTGTGTGCAATATATAAAACGCGTGACGCAATCGAATTGCGCTCAACTGATCGTGAAGGGGTTGGGGTCTGGCGTTACCTGTGGCCAAATAGACTTTGGAGATAATCATGGCCAAGAAACTCGCACCTGTTCCGCTGCTGCAGCTCGATAATCAGCTCTGCTTTGCCGTCTATTCGACCGGCCATGCGTTCAATCGCGTCTACAAACCGTTGCTGGACCGATTGAAGCTGACCTATCCGCAATATCTGGCGATGCTGGTGCTGTGGGAGCATGACAATGTTCCGGTGAAGGATATCGGGGAACGGCTGTTTCTCGATTCCGGCACGCTGACGCCGCTGCTGAAGCGGTTGGAGGCCGCTGGCCTGATCAAGCGGACCCGCAGCGCGGAGGATGAGCGGCAGATGTTGATCGCATTGACGGCACAGGGGCAGGCATTGCGCGAAAAGGCCAAGGCCGTGCCGCAGGGAATCCTTGCGGCGTCAGCCTGTACCGTAGGCGAGATGGCCGCGATGAAGAATGAACTCGTGGCGCTGCGCGACAGGCTGAATGCGGCGCTGGGGGAGTAAGGGGGTTGCGCTGCGGCTGGTCATCAGAGCCGTTTTTTCGCGAACGCTCGGCCGGAGTGGGATTTCAGATATTTCTCGAAGGCGAGAGCGCGTTGTTTGTCCGGGAAAGCGTAGTACCAGACCAATTCCCAAGGCGCGTACTTTGCGGTGTGTGTGGATTTGCCCGCGTTGTGTTCGGTGAGTCGCCGCTTCAGATCGGCTGTCGCGCCGGTATATTCCTGATGCGGGAAGTTGATGCTGCGGATGATGTAGACGTGCCACATCGTGGCTGGGCCCGATTGGGAAGTCATCAAGCAGTAAAGTGGGAACTTCAGTCCGTCTTCGCCCTAGCGGGCTTCGCCGGACACCACGCTCCGCCAAGAGGCTAAGCGCGGCTGCGCCACGCGTAGCCTCTTGGCGGAGCGTGGTGGAGCCAGGCGGGATCGAACCGCCGACCTCTTGCATGCCATGCAAGCGCTCTCCCAGCTGAGCTATGGCCCCGAACCTGCGACGCACTGGGTGGAGCGTCGCGCGGCAAACCAAGATCACATATCAGCAGTGATCTCAAGTCTTACAATTTAACTTTCTTCGTCGCCCGAAACGTCGCCGATGATGTCGGTGACGTCTTCATCGCCTTCTTCCTCGTCGGCAATGAAGGTCGAATCGTCGTCTTCATCGTCATCGATGGTGTCGTCGACTTCGATATCGTCCTCGGATTCCAGCACGGCAGCCTTCTTGCCGGTGTTTTCCTCGGCGTCGGCTTCCTCCAGCGAGACCAATTCTTCGTTCTCGGCGGCTTCCGGAGCTTCTGCGGCGGCAGATGCTGCCGCTGCGCGTGCGGCGGCGTCCGCGCGGGTCCGCGGCGGTGCGATCGGCGCAATCGGCACAACCTCACCCGTATACGGCGAAATCACCGGGCTCTTGTTGAGGTCGTAGAACTTCTTGCCCGTCGTGGGGCAAATGCGTTTGGTTCCGAGATCGGATTTGGCCACGTGAAGGGTCCTGGGGATTTTTAGAAAAACGGTGCTTCACTTGGCTAGTTGACGCGCCCCTGTCAATAGCGGTTTGCGTGAGAATGACCGCGGCGTGACGCAGCGTGGCTCTTATGCTACGAGCGCGCCTGCGCGAAGGAACACAATCTTGACCCAATCAGACACAGCTGCCGCCCGCCCGACACCGCTGACGGCGCGTAAATCCGGTGCTTTGCGCGGCTCTGCCCGCGTTCCCGGCGACAAGTCGATCTCGCACCGGGCCCTTATTCTGGGCGCTCTGGCGGTCGGCGAGACCCGGATTACGGGACTGCTGGAGGGCGAGGACGTCCTGAATACCGCCAAATCGATGCAGGCGCTGGGCGCCAGCGTCGAACGAACAGGCGATTTCGCGTGGAAGGTCAATGGCGTCGGTGTTGCCGGCTTCGCCGCACCGAAGGCGCCGCTGGATTTCGGCAATTCGGGTACCGGGTGCCGGCTGGTCATGGGCGCCGTCGCGGGCTGTCCGATCGAGGTGACATTCGACGGCGATGCGTCGCTGCGCAGCCGGCCGATGCGCCGGATTGTCGATCCCCTGGAATTGATGGGCGCCAGGGTGACCGCCAGCCAGGAGGGCGGACGTCTGCCGCTGACGCTCAAAGGCGCGCGTGATCCGCTGCCGATCGTCTATCGCACCCCGGTGGCCTCCGCCCAGATCAAGTCAGCCGTGCTGCTGGCCGGCCTGTCGGCCCCTGGCACCACCACGGTGATCGAGACCGAGGCCAGCCGGGACCACACCGAGCTGATGCTCAAGCATTTCGGCGCCGAGATCGTCTCCGAGAAGGAAGGCGCACACGGCCGCAAGATCACGCTGACAGGCCAGCCCGAACTGAAGGGCGCCGATGTCGTGGTGCCGGCAGATCCGTCCTCCGCAGCATTCCCGATGGTCGCGGCATTGATCGTGCCGGGCTCAGAGGTCGTGCTCACCGATGTGATGACCAATCCGCTGCGCACCGGGCTGTTCACGACACTGCGCGAGATGGGCGCGTCGATCGAGGAAAGCGACATCCGCGGCGATGCCGGTGAGCCGATGGCGCAATTCCGCATCACCGCCTCGAAGCTCACGGGCGTCGAAGTGCCGCCGGAGCGCGCGCCATCGATGATCGACGAATATCTGGTGCTTGCAGTCGCAGCGGCATTTGCCGAAGGCACGACCACCATGCGCGGGCTGCAGGAGTTGCGCGTCAAGGAATCCGATCGTCTGGAAGCCACGGCAGCCATGCTGCGGGTCAATGGCGTCAATGTCGAGATCGTTGGCGACGATCTCATCGTGCACGGCAATGGCCGTGTTGCCGGCGGTGGTCTTGTCGCCACCCATATGGATCACCGCATCGCCATGTCGGCACTGGCCATGGGCCTCGCTTCCGACAAGCCGGTGACCATCGACGATACGACATTCATCGCCACCAGCTTCCCTGATTTCATCCCGATGATGCGGCGCCTGGGCGCTGATTTTTCCTGAGGCGGGCTGGCGTGGATATTTCCGGCGACGGGTGCTAAGCCCGCGCAGGTCGCGCGAGCCCGGCTCCCGATCCATTGCCATTCATCGCTTCAAGACGAGCACGCGCAACGCATGATCATTGCTATCGACGGTCCCGCCGCATCCGGAAAAGGCACGCTGGGCAAACGGCTTGCGCACCATTACGGCTACCGGCACCTCGATACCGGCGTGATCTATCGCGCGGTCGCCAAGGCGATGCTCGATCTCGGCGCGGACCTGACCGATGAGGCGCAGGCCGTGGCTGTCGCCAGTGAGCTCGATCCCGAGAAATTCGGCAATCCGGCGCTGAAGACCCAGGAAGTCGGCGACGCGGCCTCTGTAGTCTCGGCCATCCCCCGGGTGCGGGAGGTCCTTTTGAATTTCCAGCGGCGTTTTGCCGAGGATCCGCCGGGAGCGGTGCTCGACGGCCGCGACATTGGAACCGTGATTTGCCCCCATGCGGACGTGAAGATCTTCGTCGTGGCGGATGCCAGGGTCCGCGCCCGCCGGCGCACCCTGGAGGCTCTTGGACGGGGCGAGGTAGCCGATGAGGCCGCCGTGCTGGCAGATATCATCAGGCGTGACGAACGCGACCAGAACCGCCCAATTGCGCCTCTGAAGCCGGCCGCGGATGCATACTTGCTGGATAACTCCAATTTGGATATAGAAGGCGGCGTCCGGGCCGCCATCGACATTGTCGAGGCCGTTCGAGCGGGCCGGCAACGGGTCTGATTTTTCTTTCTTTCCGAAAGGCCTCAGACAAAAACGTTGCCGTCATTGGAGGAAAGCCCGCTCCCGATCTCGAGCTGCGATACGCGCTTCAGGCTCCGGACGCCATCAAGTACTACCCACGTTTCGATCGTGAAGGCATGCTGCCGGCCCGTTCTTGCATCCTCCTGCAAGGCGGTCGTTAGAGGTTGCGGACCCCTGACACTTCACATTTGAGACGCCCCTTAACCCGAACGGCCGGCGATACCCGCATCTGGAGAACAAATGGCTTCGACTGCTTCTTCGTATAATCCTTCCCGCGATGATTTCGCGGCAATGCTCGACGAGTCCTTCGCGGGCGGCAACCTTCAGGAAAGCTCTGTCATCAAGGGCATCGTGGTTGCGATTGAAAAGGACATGGCCGTCATCGACGTCGGCCTGAAGACTGAAGGCCGTGTGGCACTGCGCGAATTCGCCGGTCCCGGCCGTGACAGCGAACTCAAGGTCGGCGACGAAGTCGAAGTGTTCCTCGACCGGATCGAAAACGCACTGGGCGAAGCCGTTCTGTCGCGCGACAAGGCCCGCCGGGAAGAGAGCTGGGGCAAGCTCGAGAAGGCCTTCAATAACAACGAGAAGGTTCACGGCGTCATCTTCAACCAGGTCAAGGGTGGCTTCACCGTCGATCTCGACGGCGCAGTGGCCTTCCTGCCGCGTTCGCAGGTGGACATTCGTCCGATCCGCGACGTCGCTCCGCTGATGAACAACTCGCAGCCGTTCCAGATCCTCAAGATGGATCGCCGCCGCGGCAATATCGTCGTGTCGCGTCGTACGGTTCTCGAAGAGACCCGCGCTGAACAGCGTCAGGAACTGGTCCAGAACCTCGAAGAGGGTCAGGTCATCGACGGCGTCGTCAAGAACATCACCGACTACGGTGCGTTCGTGGATCTCGGCGGTATCGACGGCCTGCTGCACGTCACCGATATCGCGTGGCGCCGCGTCAACCATCCGACCGAAGTGCTCACCATCGGTCAGACCGTCAAGGTCAAGATCATCAAGATCAACCACGAGACCCACCGTATCTCGCTCGGCATGAAGCAGCTGCTCGACGATCCGTGGCAGGGCATCGAGGCGAAGTACCCGCTGAACGCACGCTTCTCGGGTCGCGTCACCAACATCACCGACTACGGCGCATTCGTCGAACTGGAGCCGGGCATCGAAGGCCTGATCCACGTGTCGGAAATGTCGTGGACCAAGAAGAACATGCACCCCGGCAAGATCGTTTCGACCTCGCAGGAAGTCGAAGTGCAGGTTCTCGAAGTTGACAGCGTCAAGCGCCGCATTTCGCTCGGTCTCAAGCAGACCATGCGCAATCCGTGGGAAGTGTTCGTCGAGAAGTTCCCGGTCGGTTCGACCGTCGAAGGCGAAGTCAAGAACAAGACCGAGTTTGGTCTGTTCCTGGGTCTCGAAGGCGACGTGGACGGCATGGTCCATCTCTCCGACCTCGACTGGAAGCAGCCGGGCGAACAGGTCATCGACAACTTCAAGAAGGGCGACATGGTCAAGGCCATCGTCCTCGATGTGGATGTCGAGAAGGAGCGCATCTCGCTCGGCGTCAAGCAGCTCGAAGGCGACCCCTTCGCAGAGCCGGGCGACGTCAAGAAGGGCGCTGTCGTGACTTGCGAAGTGATCGAAGTGAAGGAATCCGGCATCGACGTTCAGATCGCCGGCACCGACTTCACGACCTTCATCAAGCGTTCGGAACTGGCGCGTGAGCGTTCGGATCAGCGCGCTGAGCGTTTCGCCGTTGGCGAAAAGGTCGATGCCCGCGTGATCCAGTTCGACAAGAAGGCCCGCAAGGTCCAGGTGTCGATCAAGGCTCTCGAAGTGGCAGAAGAGAAGGAAGCCATCGCGCAGTACGGATCGTCGGATTCGGGCGCGACCCTCGGCGACATTCTTGGCAAGGCGCTCAAGCAGAGCACCGACAAGTAAGCGCGCAAGTAAGTTTCGACTCACTTGCTGCTACCAATTGGGGCCCCGGTTTCACCGGGGCCCTTTTTGCTGTTTCGACCATGTTTTCTTCATATTGCCTCGCAATTGATGTATTTGAGATACCTCAAGTAAACGCTGCCCGGACGACAGATGCAGCTTCCGCCAGACGCAGCTCTCGCCGAGGGCTTCCAGGAGATTTCCGATGTCGCTTGATTCCGATGTGATCGTCGATCGCCGCAGGATGCGCCGCAAGCTGACTTTCTGGCGTGTGGCCGCCGTGCTGGTAGCGGTCGCAGCGGTGGTCGTCGTCGGGGTCGCTGTGACGCGGTCGGGGTCCGAGGCGCTGTCGTCGTCAGGTGCGATCGCGCGCATCAAGATCGAGGGCCTGATCCAGAGCAACAATGATCGCGTCGAGGCGCTGGAACGGCTGGAGAAGTCATCGGCCGCCGCGGTGGTGGTTCATATCAACTCGCCGGGGGGCACCACAGCGGGCTCCGAGCAGCTCTATGACGCGCTGATGCGCGTGAAGGCCAAGAAGCCCATGGTGGTCGTCGTCGAGGGCCTGGCCGCATCCGGCGGCTACATCGCGGCGCTAGCATCCGACCATATTGTCGCACAGCAGAGCTCGCTGGTTGGTTCCATCGGCGTGCTGTTCCAGTTTCCCAATTTCACGGGTTTGATGAAGACCGTCGGCGTCGAGGTCGAGCAGGTCAAATCCTCGCCGCTGAAGGCGGCGCCCAACGGCTTCGAGCCGACCAGCCCGGAAGCGCGGGCGGCACTCGAATCGCTGGTGAAGGACTCCTACGCCTGGTTCCGCGGGCTCGTGCAGAGCCGCCGCGCCATGGATGAGGCGCAACTACAGAAAGTCGCCGATGGCCGTGTTTTCACGGGGCGCCAGGCCGTGGACCTCAAGCTGATCGACCAGCTCGGCGATGAGAAAGCCGCCGTGGCGTGGCTGGTATCCGAGAAAAAGATCAAGAGCGACCTGCCGGTCCGCGACTTCAAGCTGACGCCCAAGTTCGGCGATCTGACCTTCCTGCGCGCTGCCGCGACGATCACACTCAATGCAGTGGGTCTCAATGCGATCGCGCGCCAGGTCGAGCAGGCCGGCCTCACGCAGGCTATGGACGGTTTTGGCCTCGGCGGCATGCTGGCGCTCTGGCAGCCGGCCACCACCAACTAGGGGACCGCTCATACGATCCCTCCCGCACTGCAAAGAGGGCTGCAACAACGGTTTCGGGCATTTGTCACGCATTTTCGAAGGTGCCCGATTTCATTTAGCGTCTTGACAGTTCAAGGCATTTTCACGGAAATGCATCCTCCCGTTCAGAGTCCAACGTCTCGATGATCAAATCCGAACTCGTTCAACGCATCGCTGAGCATAACCCGCACCTCTACCAGCGGGATGTTGAGAACATCGTGAATGCGATTCTCGATGAGATCGTGGCTGCGCTGGCACGCGGTGATCGTGTCGAACTTCGCGGCTTCGGTGCATTCTCGGTGAAGCATCGCCCCGCCCGCGCAGGCCGCAATCCGCGTACCGGCGAGCATGTTCCAGTGGACCAGAAGAGCGTTCCGTTCTTCAAGACTGGCAAGGAAATGCGCGAGCGCCTGAATCGCGACAATGCGGCGCCGGAAGCAAGCGCAGCGCCATAGAGAACCTCGAGGTAGCGCGCATTCGGGCTGACAAGCCTGAGCCCATTAGCGGAATGCGCACCCGCATCGCCTTCGCGAGAGACGTTGATGCGCAAATTCTTCTCAGCCCTGGTGATTATCCCCCTCGCGATCATCTTCATCGTGTTCGCCGTTGCCAACCGTCATCTGGTCACCGTCTCCTTCGATCCGTTCAACAGCAGCTATCCCGCGGTCGGTGCCACGATGCCGCTGTTCGTCGTGATCATCCTGTCGGCCATCCTGGGCGTCATCGCGGGGGGAATGGCTACCTGGTTCAGGCAGGGCCGCTGGCGCCGTGCAGCGCGTCAGCACGAGGCCGATGTGCGGCGGGCTCGTGCAGAACTGGCTGATCTACGCGCTCATGCTGCGACCGCCTCGCGGAACGGTACGCAGCGGCTCCCGGCCCCGGGTTCCCCTTATATGGCTGGTGAGCGAGACAAGTCCGGCGCGACGTTGTAGAACCCCGCGCATAGGCTTTTCCTGCCATTCCCGGTATTGCCAGCGGCCATTTGAAGCATGTCTCTGATCGTTAAAATCTGCGGCCTGTCCACTCCGGAGACGCTCGACGCGGCTCTGGCCGGCGGTGCGGATATGGTCGGCTTCGTGTTCTTTCCGCCGTCGCCGCGCCACGTCACGCTCGACGTTGCGCGGGCTCTCGGGAACCAGGCGAAGGGCCGCGCTGTAAAGGTCGCGCTGTCGGTGGATGCCGACGATGCGGATCTGGAAAACAGCATCGACGCATTGAAGCCCGATATCCTGCAGCTCCACGGCAAGGAAAGCGTGGCGCGGGTGCGTGATATCAAACAGAAGTTCGGCCTTCCGGTCATGAAGGCGCTCGCCGTCGAGACCAGGGCCGATCTCGTTGCATTGCCCGGCTATGCTGCGGTCTGCGATCGCATTCTGTTCGATGCCAAACCGCCAAAGGATGCAACGCGTCCGGGTGGCCTCGGCGCGGTCTTCGACTGGCATCTGCTCGAAGGCCTCGATCTGAAGCTGCCCTTCATGGTGTCGGGCGGTCTCAATGCCGCCAACGTCGCCGAAGCCCTGCGTATCACGCGGGCCGGCGGTGTCGATATTTCGTCCGGCGTGGAAAGCGCGCCGGGTATCAAGGATCCCGACATGATCCGCGCTTTCATCCGCGCCGCGCGCGCAACGGAAGAGTTGACGACCTGATGACTCAAGCCATTCCCAATTCCTATCGGTCCGGTCCCGACGACACCGGTCACTTCGGCATCTTCGGCGGCCGCTTCGTCGCCGAGACGCTGATGCCGCTGATCCTCAATCTGCAGAAGGCCTATGAGGAGGCCAAGGCCGATCCCGCCTTCCGCAAGGAGATGGACGGTTATCTCAAGGCCTATGTCGGCCGCCCGTCGCCGCTCTATTTTGCGGAGCGCCTGACCGAACATCTCGGCGGCGCAAAAATCTATTTGAAGCGTGAGGAGCTGAATCACACCGGCTCGCACAAGGTGAACAATGTGCTCGGCCAGATCATGGTCGCGCGCCGTATGGGCAAGAAGCGGATCATCGCCGAGACCGGCGCCGGCCAGCATGGCGTGGCGACGGCGACGCTCTGTGCACGCTTTGGCCTCGAATGTATCGTCTATATGGGCGCGGTGGACGTTGCGCGTCAGCAGCCCAATGTGATCCGCATGGAAATGCTCGGTGCCAAGGTGGTGCCGGTGCAGGTTGGTGCGCGCACGCTCAAGGATGCGATGAACGAGGCGCTGCGCGACTGGGTCACCAATGTGCACGACACGTTCTATTGCATCGGCACCGTTGCCGGCCCGCACCCCTATCCGATGATGGTACGCGACTTCCAGTCGATCATCGGGGAGGAAACGCGTGTGCAGATGCAGGAGCTCGAAGGCCGCCTGCCGGATTCGTTGATCGCCTGCATCGGCGGCGGCTCCAACGCGATGGGGCTCTTCCATCCGTTTCTCGACGATCCCTCGGTCGATATCTACGGCGTCGAAGCGGCGGGTCACGGCCTCACCAATTTGCATGCGGCGTCGATCGCCGGTGGCCGTCCCGGCGTGCTGCACGGCAACCGCACCTATCTCCTGATGGATGAAGACGGCCAGATCCAGGAAGGCCATTCGATCTCCGCCGGCCTCGATTATCCCGGCATCGGCCCCGAGCATTCGTGGCTGCATACGATCGGCCGCGTGAAGTATCTGTCGGCGACGGATGAGGAAGCGCTCGCCGCATTCCAGCTGCTGTCGAAACTCGAAGGCATCATTCCGGCGCTGGAGCCGGCCCATGCCCTCGCCAAGGTGAGCGAACTCGCGCCAACGCTGCCGAAGGATCACCTGATGGTCGTCAACCTCTCCGGCCGCGGCGACAAGGACGTCCCGCAGGTCGGCGATATCCTGAAGGGCAGGCAATCGTGACCACCCGCATCGATACCCGTTTCGCCGAACTGAAAGCCGAAGGCCGTGCGGCATTCGTCACCTTCGTGATGGCCGGCGATCCCGATCCCGCCACCGCGCTGGAAATCGTCAAGGCGCTGCCGAAGGCCGGTGCCGACATCATCGAGATCGGTATGCCCTTCACCGATCCGATGGCTGACGGCCCGTCGATCCAGGCTGCGGGTCTGCGCGCGCTGCAGGCTGGCATGACGCTGCGCAAGACACTACAGCTCGTGCGCGACTTCCGCGTCACTGACGACAAGACGCCCATCGTGCTGATGGGCTACTACAATCCGATCTATATCTACGGCGTCGATAAATTCCTGCCTGATGCGAAATCCGCCGGCGTCGATGGCCTGATCATCGTCGACCTGCCGCCGGAAGAAGACGCCGAACTCTGCCTGCCCGCCATGAAGGCCGGCCTCAATTTCATTCGTCTCGCGACTCCGACCACCGACGACAAACGCCTCCCGGCTGTGCTCGCAAACACGTCGGGCTTCGTCTATTACGTCTCGATCACGGGCATCACCGGCTCGGCCAGCGCGGACACCTCCGCCGTGAGCGCCGCTGTGGAACGCATCAAGCGTCACACCAAATTGCCGGTCTGTGTCGGATTCGGCATCCGGACGCCGGAAGCGGCGCATGACATCGCAAGGCATGCCAATGGCGCCGTGGTCGGCACGGCGCTGGTCGATGCTCTGAAGGCGTCGCTGGATGCCGAGGGCAAGGCAACGCCCAGGACCGTCAGCGCTGTCGCCGGTCTGGCCGCAGCCCTTGCCCAGGGCGTTCATGGGGCCAAACAGGCTGCGGAATAAGCCACAATTGGCCGACATAGACCGGGAACGATGGTTGCCGGGCTCTGTGCCGGCCGCCATATAGATATCAGAGCGACGCATCATCTCAGCGACGCGGAGACACACATGAACTGGCTCACCAACGTCGTCCGGCCGAAAATCCGCAACATCCTGCGTCGTGAGACGCCCGAGAATCTGTGGATCAAGTGCCCGGATACAGGACAGCTCGTGTTCTACAAGGACGTCGAGAGCAACCAGTTCGTCATTCCCGGCTCGAACTATCACATGCGCATGGGCGCCACCGCCCGCATGAAGTCGATCTTCGACAACGAGACCTGGTACGACGTCGCGCTGCCCGAAGTGATTGCCGATCCGCTGAAGTTTCGCGACGAGCGCAAATATGTCGATCGCATCAAGGATGCGCGCACCAAGACCAGCATGAACGACTCGGTCAAGGTCGGTTACGGCAAGATGGAGGGCACCGGCGTCGTCGTCGCCGTGCAGGATTTCGATTTCATGGGTGGTTCGCTCGGCATGGCCGCCGGTGAGGCGCTGGTGCGCGGATTTGAGCTCGCGGTCGAGAAGAAGTCGCCCTTCATCGTGTTCGCGGCCTCCGGCGGTGCGCGCATGCAGGAAGGCATCCTCTCGCTCATGCAGCTGCCCCGCACCACCGTCGGCGTGCAGATGCTGCGCGAAGCCAAGCTGCCCTACATCGTCGTGCTCACCAACCCGACCACAGGCGGTGTCACTGCATCTTACGCGATGCTGGGCGATGTGCAGATCGCCGAGCCCGGCGCGCTGATCGGCTTTGCCGGTGCCCGCGTGATCGAGCAGACCATCCGCGAGAAACTGCCGGAAGGTTTCCAGCGCGCCGAATATCTGCGCGACCACGGCATGATCGACATGGTCGTGCATCGCCACGATCTGAAGCCGACGCTGGCGCGCCTGTGCCGCCTGCTGACGAAGTCCCCGGCCATTGCCAGTCCGCCGCGCGCGGAGAGCATTCCGGCCGAGATCGTCGTGGCTCCTGACGCGGTGCCGGCCGCGCACGCGTGAGCAACTCCGCGCCGCCATCGTCGCCGGACCTCGGCGGGATTCTGGCGCGGCTGTCGACGCTGCATCCGACCGCCATCGATCTGTCGCTGGACCGCATGCAGCGGCTGATGGCGCAGCTCGGCAATCCCGAGTGCAAGCTGCCCCCGGTCATCCATGTCGCCGGCACCAATGGCAAGGGCTCAACCATCGCCTATCTGCGCGCGATCTGCGAAGCCGCCGGTCTCAAAGTTCACGTCTACACCTCGCCGCATCTCGTTCGCATGAATGAGAGTATCCGCCTCGCCGGCACGCTGGTGAGCGACGATGAATTGCAAGCGGCTTTCGCCCATGTCGAAACGGTCAATGCCGGCGCACCGATTACGCTGTTCGAGGCCGAGACCGCCGTGGCGTTCGATCTGTTCGCGAAACATCCCGCCGATGTCGTGCTGCTCGAAGTCGGCCTCGGCGGCCGGCTCGATGCGACCAATGTCATCGAAACACCAGCCGCCTGTGTATTGACGCCGATTGCCATCGATCACACGGATTTTCTCGGCGATACGCTCGCGAAGATTGCCGGTGAGAAAGCCGGCATCATCAAGCGCCGCGTGCCGGTGATCACCGCCGAGCAGGCGCCTGAAGTGACCGAGGTGATCGAACAGCAGGCGCGCAGGATGCATGCGCCGCTTGTGAGCGCCGGGCAGGAATGGCACGTCAATATCGAGCGCGGGCGTCTGGTGTATCAGGACGATCGCGGGCTGATGGATATCGCCGCGCCACGGCTGTTCGGGCGCCATCAGTTCGGCAATGCCGGTTTGGCAATTGCGACATTGCGTGCGCTGGACATCTTCAAGATCGATCCCGCGGCCTACGAGACGGGTGTGGCGCGCGCCGAATGGCCAGCGCGGATGCAGCGACTGACATCGGGCAGGCTCGTCGCTGCTGCGCCTGCCGAATCCGAAGTCTGGCTCGATGGCGGCCACAATGCGGATGGCGGTCGCGTCATCGCAGCCGCGCTCGGCGATCTCGAAGAGCGCGTGCCGCGACCGCTGGTAGTGATCGCCGGCATGATGGCCAACAAGGATGCCACCGGCTTTCTGGCGAATTTTGCCGGCCAGACCCGGCATATCATTGCGGTGAAAATCCCCGGCCGCGACGGCGCCATGGCGCCCGAAACACTGGCCGATGCCGCGCGGAGCCTGGGTATGCGCGTCGAGACCGCGCCGAGCGTCGCTGATGCGCTGCAATCTCTCACCAAGCTGGCCTATGAAGTGCCGCCGCGGATCCTGATTGCGGGCTCGCTCTATCTCGCCGGCCATGTGTTGGCCGAGAACGGCACGCTACCTGCATAGAATCTGCATCACGCTAAGCGATCTCTGATTGATCGTTGATTGTTTCGGGGAGATTCGATGCGCTTCGCTGCCATTGCCGATGTTCACGGCAACCATTTCGCCCTTGAAGCTGTTGTCGCTGACATCCGCGCGCAGGGCATTTCCGATATCGTCAATCTCGGCGACATGGTCTCAGGCCCGCTGGATGCCCGCCGCACCGTCGAGATCATGATGGGCATGAATGCCGTCTGCGTGCGTGGCAATCACGATCGCTACGTCACCGATTACAAACTTGAAGACATGTATCCGTCCGACCGCCTGGCGCATAGCCAGCTCGAGCCGGCGCAGATGGAATGGCTGCGTGCGTTGCCCTTCAGCACGATCTATCGCGACGAGGTCTATCTCGTTCACGCCACGCCCGATGACGACAACACCTACTGGATGGAGTCCGTAACGCCCGAGGGCATCGTGCATTTGGCCGCGATCGAAGCCATCGAGGAGAAGGCGAAAGGTATTACCCAATCGCTTATCCTCTGCGCCCACACCCACATTGCACGCTCCGTCAGGCTTCGCGACGGCCGCATGATCGTCAATCCCGGCAGCGTCGGCGGCCCCGGTTATCGCGATGTCGTGCCCTATCCGCACATGCTCGAAGTCGGCACGCCGGACGCCTGCTACGCAATCATCGAAAAGGTGGGCAAGCGATGGCACGTGACGTTCCGTCAGGTGCCTTACGATCATCAGGCGATGGCGGAGTTGGCGTTGGAGAACCAGCGACCCGAATGGGCGAGCGCACTGGCGACGGGATGGATTCGCTGATGTAAGGAAAAACGGTCGGCGTCGCTTCCCTCGCCCCGCTTGCGGGGAGAGGGTGGCGCGGACGAAGCGGGGCGAGGTCAGGTACACAAAACAAAAACGGCCGGTGAAAACCACCGGCCGTCAAATTCTCGAATAAAGCGCGCGATCAGACCGCAGCGCTGATCCACTGCTGCAGCTTCGCCTTCGGCGCGGCGCCGACCTGCCGGGAGGCCATTTCGCCGCCCTTGAAGATCATCAGCGTCGGGATCGACATCACGCCATACTTGGAGGCGGTCTTCGGGTTCTCGTCGACATTGAGCTTCAGGATGGTGACCTTTTCGCCCATGGCAGCGGAGATTTCGTCGAGCGCTGGCGCGATCATGCGGCACGGACCGCACCATTCGGCCCAGAAATCGATCACGACCGGGCCGGTCGCCTTGAGCACTTCCGCTTCGAAATCGGCGTCTGTCACCTTGCCAACGGCCATGGTCGTATCCTCGTCCTGTTCAATGAAAGGCGCGGAAGATTCGCGCGCCGGAATGATGCATCCAACCTATGAACGCCCCCTTGCCGGGTCAAGGTTGGTCACAGTGAGATGATGGCGGCCAGCTCCGCGTCCAGCGCAGCACCGGAAATCTCCATCATTTCAAGCGTTTCCGTCCAGAGCAGGGCGGCGCGGATCGGCCGGTCCGGGTATAACCTGGCGAGCACGCCGCGATACAGCGCCAACTGCCGGACGTAAGCCTTGGGTGCCTCGATCAGCTTTCGCGGCGGATTATGATTGGTCTTGTAATCGACGATCCGGATCTCGCTCTTGGTCAGGACCAGCCGGTCGATCTGGCCCGACACCAGAACCGGCGAGCCGTCCTTTCGCGTCAACCGGCCGGCCACGGCCACTTCGGCGCGACTGCCCGGCGCAAACAGCTCGGCGAGGCGCGGATCGCCGATCAGCGCCAGCACCTGCGTGGCCAGCGCCACCCGGTCAAGGTCGGTCCAGCCGTCCCTTTCTTGGGCGTTACGGGCAAGGAAGCTCAGCCCGGTCTCGCGGCGTTTCTCCGCGGCGATATCGGGCAGCGATTGCAGCAGCCGATGCACGAGATTGCCGCGTTGCAGGGCCAGTTGGCGCAGCCGCTCGGATTCCCCCGTGCGCTGGCCGCGCCCGTCGTCATCGTCTTCGGCGTCCGATGGGCGGAGCAGGCTTTCGCGGCGCGGCTGGTCGCCGACCTTGTCGCTTAGCCACGCCGGCAGCACGATTGGCGCAGCCGCAGCGGCAGGGGTTGCAGTGCCCGGCGCGGGTACGATGTCTTCCACCCGCGTATAGCGTTTCACCACGCCGTCCGGCGGCGGGACCTGTTGCATGTGAAGGCCCGAGTTCTCGAGGCCCTTCTGGATCAGATCGTACCAGGACAGCGGCCGCACCTCGTTGCGATTGCCGGGCATGCAGCCGCCGACGATCAGGCGGTCGGCTGCGCGCGTCATCGCCACGTAAAGCAGCCGGCGATACTCGTCTTCGGTATCGCGGATCATGTCGGCGCGCGCCGCCGCCACAGCCGGCGGATCGTCCGCTTTCTTGCCGGCCCAGACCACGACGCCCGGTGCGTTCGGCGCGGCATTACCCTGCGGCAAATGGATCAGGTTGAGCCGCTGTGAATCCGCGGGCGACGATGTGGTATCGACCAGGAACACCACCGGCGCTTCCAGACCCTTGGCGCCGTGCACGGTCATCACGCGGACTTCATCGCGCGTGATTTCCATGTCGCGCTTCACCTCGGTGTCGGCGGCGCGCAGCCACGCGACGAAGCCCTGCAGCGAGGCCGGTGCCTTGCGCTCATAGCCCAATGCAAGTTCGAGAAACTCGTCGAGCGCATCATTGGCTTCATGGCCGAGCCGACGCAGGATGCGCGCGCGGCCATGGTCGCCGCCGAGCAGCCAGGCGTAGAACGCGAAAGGCGTCTCGCTCGCACAGCGCTTCTCGCAGGTGATGAGCCGTTTCAGAGCGTTGCCGAGTTTGGCATCGTTCGCCGCCTTTTCACCGAGCGCGTCGCGCAACGATCCCGTGCGCTCATAGGCCAGCTTGAACAGATCGTCGTCGTCGAGGCCGAATAGCGGGCTCTTCAACACGGTCGCCAATGCCAGATCGTCCTGCGGCAGCAGCAGCGCATCGGCCAGGTTCATCAGGTCGATGATGGCGATATGTTCGGTGAGCTTCAGACGGTCAGCGCCGGCGACCGGAATGCCCGCATGTTTCAGCGCCTGGATGATGGCGTCAAAGGCCTTGCCTCGGCGACGCACCAGCACCAGCATGTCGCCATAGCGCAGCGCGCGGCGCTTGCCGATGGGGCCGGTCTCCGTCTTCGCCGCGATCAGGTCCTTGATCTCGGTCTGCACACGGCGCGCGAGCTTCACTTCGGGGCTTGTCTCGGAGCGCTTGTCGAACGGCGCTTGCCAGCCTTCGATGCTGGGCCGGTCGTCAGGCTGTTCCAGCTCCCACAGATCGATCAGGCTGGGTCCGGCATCGTCCAGCGTTTCATGAATCGGATAGCCGTTCTCCACTGCATGGATGCTGCGGAAGATCGCTTCGTCGCGAAACACGTGATCGACCGATCGCAGAATGGCCGAGCCCGACCGGAAGGAATGGCTGAACGCAATGGGATCGAATTTCATCCCGGCGTCCTTGAACCTGCTCTGCAGTGCCTTGCGCCGTAGGTCGAATTCGCGGGGTGCTGCGCCCTGGAACGAGAAGATCGATTGCTTCTCGTCGCCAACCGCGAAGATCGTGCGCTTGAGGCTGTCGCGCGCGCCTTCGCCGGAGGTGAATTCCGAGATCAGGTGGGTGATGATGTCCCATTGCCGCGGGCTCGTATCCTGCGCCTCGTCGATCAACACGTGGTCGACGCCGCGATCGAGTTTGAAATGCACCCAGCTCGACGACACCCGGTCGAGCATCTCCAGCGTGCGCGCGATCAGGTCGTCATAGTCCAGCAACCCGCGTTCGTTCTTTTCGCGGCGATAATTTTCCGCCACCTGGCTGGCGATCACCAGCAGCGACTGGGTGCGTTCGCGCATGGCGACGGCGCGGCGTCGCTCCAGCAGCGGGATCACGCGGTCGCCCTCGCGCTGCAGGGCTGCCAAGAGGTCCGGACGGTTGTCGGCGATCTTCTTGGTGGCCAGCGACTTTCGCAGCGACTGATCCTTGGTCAGGAACAGTTCGAGATATTTCTCGACCTGTTCGGTGCCCGACAGCGACAATGCCTCGCGCAGTCGTGTCGCCTGATCGTTGTCGGTCTTGCTGCCGGTTTCGAAGATCTCGGCGGCGGGTATCCAGCGCTCGCGCGGCAGATGGGGCCCGTCGATGATTTCGAGCTCGACATTCTCACGGCTGTCTTCGGGCGCCACGCCCAATGTCGCCGAGAGCTGCGCCATCGCGGCGTCGGTCGAGCCGGCACGTGCGATCCAGGCCAGGAATTGATCGCGGGAGAGGCTCGCCTCGCGCACCACGTCGCGGAAGGTGACATCGGCAGCGGACGTCATGGCCGTCGTCAGCGCGCGGCCTTCGGCGCTGCCGGGCGCGGCGGCTGCATGCAGCAGCACCTGCAGGCTGGCGCGCTCCATCATCTCGTTCTGGTCGCGATCATCGAGCACGCTGAACCGCGCCGGCACATTGGCCTCGAACGGAAACTGCTGCAGCAGCCGCGTGCACAGGGCGTGGATGGTCTGCACCTTCAACCCGCCTGGTGTTTCCAAGGCGCTGGCAAACAACTCGCGGGCTCGCGAGCGCAGTCTGCTGTTCGACGCGGGAACGCCGGCATTTTTGATTTCCGCGTCGAGCGCGGCATCATCGAGCGTGACCCAGTGGCCGAGCCGCGTGAACACGCGTTCGGCCATGTTGGCCGCGGCTGCCTTGGTGAAGGTGACGCAGAGGATCTTCTCGGGCGGCACGCCATCCAGCAGCAGCCGGATTACGCGATTGACCAGCACATAGGTCTTGCCGGAGCCGGCATTCGCGGAGACGAACACCGAGGATGCGGGATCCGACGCAAGCTGCTGCCTGGCACTCGCCGCGGGCGGGATGTTGCGCGGGCCACTCATGACTCGGCTCCCCCAGAGCCACCATTGGCAGACCACTCCTTGATCCGCGCCAGATCGTCATAGCTGCCATAGCGATTCGACCACATGGACAGGCTCAGCGACGTATAGGCGGTGGCCTCGTCCTCGAATGTGCGGATCAGCGCCTCCAGCTTGGCACGCGCTTCGATGGCAGCATCGTCCGGCAATTGCGCCTCGTCCTTGCGCTCGATCTTCAGTTCGAGCGACCGCTCTTCGCCGGGCGGATTGTTGCCGCTGAGCCGGACATAGACCAGCTCGCTGACGGACGATCCTGCAGCGATCCCGGCGAAGCCGCCCTCGCGCAGGATCGCGGCTTCCAGCGTGAGTTGCGGCGACAGGCCCATGCGGACCTGTTTGCCGGTCGGCGGCTGGCCGGTCTTGTAGTCGAGCAGTGCGAAAGTGCGGTCGCTGCGATGTTCGATGCGGTCGGCGCGCGCCGACAGATGAAAGATGCGGCCGTGATCGAGCGGGATCTTGATCTCGCCGCGCACTTCCGCATCGATGCTGGCGACATTGATGCGGCGGTCGATCTCCCAGGCGGCAAACCACGATGCGATGCGCAGGAAGCGCGGCCACCATAATGCCCGCGCCTCGGGCCGCGCCATCAGGGGGGCAAAATGCTGATCGCCAATCCGGCGCAGCTCACGGGCGGGATCGTCAGGCAGCGCCTTGCTGTATGCGATGGTGAAGTCGCCGAGCGCGGCATGGATCGCCGATCCCCGGTCGGCAGCCGACAGCGGCATGTCAACGGGATCGAGCGGTGCCAGACCCAGAATATATTTGGCATAGATCGTGTAGGGATCGCGCAGCCAGTCCTCAATGGCGGTGACCGACAGTCTGAGCGGCCGCGCGGCGCGCGGCGGCCGGGGCTCCGGTTGCGTGATCGGCGTGACTTTGTCCGGTCGGTCGAGTTCTTCGGCGTAACGAACATAATTCTCGCCCGCAGCAACTGCTGCGTTCCAGCGCGCTTTACCGGTGACGGCTTCGAGCCGATGCAGGAAGCGCGACGCGACAGCCGGCGCACCGCCGACTTTTGCCGCGTGGCTGAGAATGACCTCGTCGCTGCCGAGCAATTGCACGAAGTCATGCGCGGTCAACCCGATGCGACGCTCCGGAAGGTCGAGGCCGAGTTGATGGCGCATCGGACGGCTGAGCCAGGGGTCGATGCGCGGCGATGGCGGCCAGATACCTTCGACAAGGCCGCCGAGAATCACGCGGTCGGATTGCGTCAATCGCGCTTCGAGCTGACCATAGATGCGCAGTGTCGCATTGGCGACTTCCGGCCGGCGTACGATGCGATCCGCAAAAGCGGTCTGGAACACATCGGGGTAATCGCGCAGCTGCATCATCAAGCCGCTTGGACGCAGGCGATCCTCGCCACCGTCTTCGGCCGGCTCCTTCACGAGCAGATCGTCGAACGCCTTGGTGAGCGGCGTGCCCTCGCGTCCGACAAGCGCGACATCATTGCCTTTGTCATCACGCGACAAAAGCTTGATCGCCTCGCGGTGCCGCAAGGCGACTTCGGCGAAATCGATCGGCCTGACGGGATGGATGCCTTCCAGCGGCGCCAGCGCCGCCCGCAATCCGGCGATCAATTCCTCCGCGCGGTCGAGTTGGTCGTCGTTCAGTTTCGCGCGCGGCTCCGCGCCATGTAGCATGGATGCCTCGCGGCGTCGGAGCTTGCCGAGCTCGTCGCGGAATCGCATGAAGTCCTGCGCCAGCCCGGCGGTGCCGGGCGTCGGCCGCGTGCCGCGCAGCAGCGCAAGTTCGAGCGTCTCGATCGCGTCTTTCCAGGAGTTCGGTGCAGCATCCAGACGAAACAGCGGATGTTTCAGTAGGGCCAGCAATGTCGCCGGCTCGAGCTGTTCTGCTGCGGCCTCGGCGATGAGGCGCGCGAAGATACCGGCCGACGTCTCCGTCAGCGCATCGCCGCCGGAATCGTCGAACAGCAGATTCCAGCGCCCGAGCGCGGCCATCACCCGGCGCGCCAGCGCGCGGTCGGGAGTCACGAGGGCTGCGGACTTCTTCAGCTCATGAGCCTCGCGCATCGCAATCGCGATGGCCAGCGCTTCCATTTCCGGATTTGCGGCGGCGATCACGGAGAGATTTTGCATCCCGGCAGCGATCTTCTGCTCGACGGCAGGCTGCGCCAGTCGCGTATGCCACTGCGCCGTGGCATTGGACGGCCGCATGGCTTCCGACGTCAGCAATTCGCGGCCCTGTGGGGATGGCGTGCCGAGCGTCATCACGTCACGGCGCGTGATGCCAAACCGCTCCAGTAGCGCATGGAGCGCGAATTGCGGATGGTTCGACGCGGAGGATTCGGTGCGGCCCAATGCATCCCTGGTGCCGCCGATGAGATTCCATGCGATGTCGTCGAGGTCGGTATCGAGCCCCGGCAGAACGACGGCGCCATCAGGCAGTTGCGCGACTTCGCGCAGAAACTTCGCCGTCGTCGGCATCGAGCCGGTCGAGCCTGCCGCGATGATCGGGCCGCCTTTGTGAACCTTCAGGCGTGCCGCCTCGGCATCGATCAGCAGATCGCGGCGCACAGCGGGCTCGATCGCATGATGGGCGGCAAGAATATCCGGCCAGACATTCCTGGCGATGCTCAGAAACTGCAGCGTGAGTTGCCAGTATTGATCGAGCGCATCGGGCACCAGCCCGTCCAGCGCGCTCCAGTCGACCTTACGCGTCGCCATGTCGTCCATCAGCCGCGCGAGATCGTCGGCAAGGGCGAGCGTCGAGGCCGGTCCACCGACCACCAGCGGCGTCTGCGTGGGGTCGCCGGGCGCAAGCTGCCTGGCCCATGCGGCAATCAGTTGCGCGAGCAGCAGGCGGCGCTGCAATCCATCGAGTGCAGCGGGCGCATCCAGCCTTTCAAGCGCCTCGGGCGATGCCGCCTGCGCAAAGGCCAGCTCCTCCTCGTCGACATCGCCGAGCGGCACGATACGCGGCAGCAGCACGGCGTCGGTGCCGAGCACGTCGAGGAAGATTTCCTGCGCCATGCGTCCAGCGCGGCGCGTCGGCAGATACAGGGTGACGGTTGCCAGCGTCTCCGGCGCGTTGCGCGCGGAGAATCCCTCGACGAGATCACCGTCGACGAGCGCGGTGATCAGCGTGCGCAGAAACGGCGCCGAGGATGGAATGTTGAAGACGCGCATGAACACCCTGATTCGTGATCAGGGTGCATCATGGCATGGCTGGGAAGGCGACGGGAGTCGCAGGAAACTCAGGCGACGCTGGCGAGGAACGCATCTTCCGCGGCGCGCACGGCATCGGGCGTGCCGACATGCATCCAGACGCCTTCCATGCGCAGGCCGAACAGGCGCTCCTGCTCGTTGGCCTTGTCGAACAGTTTGGTCAGCGAGAATTCGCCGGATGGTGCATCCTTGAACAGCGCGGGCGAGAGGATCGCGACGCCGGCATAGACGAACGGGACGACCTGGTTCTCCTTGCGGCGACGCAGCGCACCATCGGTGAGCATCGCGTAGTCGCCGGAGCCGGCATAGCCGATGCTGTTTGCGGTGGGTGCCATCAGCAGCAGGATATCCATGCGTGCGGGATCGAAGGCGTCGGCGAGGCGCGCCAGATTCGGCTGCACGCCGTCGATCCACATCGTGTCGGCATTGAGATGATAGAACGGCTCATTGCCGAGCAGCGGCAGGGCCTTCACCACAGCACCACCGGTACCCAGCACCTGATCGCGCTCGTCGGAAATAATGATCTTCGGTTTGGTGCGCGTCGCGACATGATCGATGATCTGGTCGGGCAGGTAATGCACATTGACCACCGCCTCGGTCACGCCTGCAGCAGCGAGCTTGTCGAGTACGTGATCGAGCAGCGGCTGTCCGGCGACACGGACCAGCGGCTTCGGCAGATTGTCGGTGAGCGGTCGCATGCGCAGGCCGAGGCCGGCGGCGAGAACCATAGCTTTGTTGGGTCTTACGGACATGGCGACGTTGGCCTTGGTAGAAGGATGGGCCTTGAAGGATGGATGGCCCTGATGGAATCGTTCTCGAATTTTTGAGCTGAAATAATGGTAGCATGGCGGCGTGCCGCATGCATGAACCTATCGAGCCATAATGGGCCGAGATGACGCAGGTGCGACAATTGCACCCGCCTGCACAGTCATGTTTCGGCGCCTTGAGTCTCCGGACGTTTCGCCTTTTTCTTTATGTCGTTGGGTTTGAGAAAATTCACGCCAATCTGATCACCATTGACCCAGCCGAGTTCGCAGCGGCGATAGGCAAGTCCGGTGGACGAGAGCAGAAGGAAGAATTCTTTCAGGTTCAGTCCTTCGACCGAACCATCGACGGTGAGCTTGGCACCGGTCTCGGAAATATCTTCCATGATGCACGAGCGACGCCAGGTACCGTCGATGCCCATCATGTGCGCAGGAAAACCGCGCTCGAAAACGACCCGATCTCCCGCACGTCGCTCCGTCATGACACGTCCCTTGTCCAGTACGCCAAGCCGCGCACGTGCAGGGCTCATGCGCAGAATAGGGCGCCTGCAACTAATAAGTGGTTAAGGAAGTGTTAGAGCGTTTTCGAGCGAAGTGGAGACCGGTTCGCATCAAGAAAACGCATTGAAATAAAAGGCTCTAGGCGCGGGGCGGTGGTACATGCGCTGCATACCACTGCTGGAACGGCGCCAGCGTCGGATGCGCCAGCGAGCGGTTGAGATAGGTCCAGATTCGCGGTTGGTGCTTGAGATAATGCGGCTTGCCGTCGCGGCGGTTCAGGCGGGCAAATGTCCCGAGCAGTCGCGTATTCCGCTGTGCCGACATGATCGCATAGAGCTCGGCAAAGGCCGCGGCATCGAAAGCCGGATCGGCTGCGCGCCGCGCCTTGATATAGCGCGTCAGCATGGTCAGCTCCAGATGCTCGGGCACGTCGATGCGCGCGTCCTGCAGCAGCGACACGAGATCATAAGCGGGCGGGCCGAGCACCGTGTCCTGGAAATCGATCACGCCGACCCTGTTGATGCCCTCGCGGTCGTCGAGCCAGATGATGTTCGGCGAATGAAAGTCGCGCAGTACCCAGGTCCTTGGTGCCGCAGCGGGTTTCGCCAGCAGCTCGCGCCACATCGAGAAGAACTCGGTGCGTGCCTCATCGGCGAGCGGCGCGTTACGGTCCGGCAGGTACCATTCCGGCATCAGGCCGATCTCGACCAGCAATGCATCCGTGTCGAAGACGGGAATAGCGTAGTCGACATGTGGCGACAGCGGCAGCGTCTCCGGCAGCGTCTTGCCGTGCAGCATTGCGAGCATGTCGGTCGCAGCCTGGTAGCGCTCGGCGATCGGCGCGGACGGCTCGCCTTCGATCACCGGCACCGTGCCGAAATCTTCGGTGATCAGGAATCCCGCGTCGAGATCGGCGTGATGGATCGCCGGAGCGGAGATACCCTGCGCGCGCAGACCGTTCGCAATGGCGACGAACGGTTTGACATCCTCGGCCAGATGCACTGCCGCGCTGTAGGACTTGCCGCTATAGATCGGCGCACCATCCGGCCGCTTCGGCGCATTCATCAGGATGAAGACGTTGTCACCGTGGATCAGCCGCGCATAGGAACGCGTTGAGGCGTCGCCGGCCATGCGCTGTCTGATAGCGTCGAGATAGCGTGCCTCTTCGAGAAATTCACGCAGTGCCTTGAGGCGCAGAACGATGGATGCGGCGTTGCCGTGACCGGTGATCTCCGCCGCCCGCGCCACGGAACCCAGTGCCGGCCGGTGGCTGAGCGCGATATCGATACGATCCGGTGGCAGTGTGCCATTGGCGCGCTCCGGCCATTCGATCAGCGCGACCACGCCATCCGGGAGCGGTGAGAGACCGATCTCTTCGAGCTCGCTCGCGTCGTTGATGCGATAGAGATCGGCGTGGATAAGAGGAAACGACGGCAGGTCGTAGCTCTGCGCCAGCGTGAAGGTCGGACTCGGTACTTCGAGCTCGGAATCCCCAGCGAGATAGCGGATCATCGCACGCGCCGCGGCGGTCTTGCCGGCACCGAGATCGCCTGAGAGCGTAATGACATCGCCGGGGCCGATCAGCAGAGCGAGGTCGGCCATCAGTTGCGCAGTGGCGTTCTCATTTGCGAGCGCCAGCGAAAATGTGCAGGGCTCGTTGATGACAGGTTCGCTCATTCGGCGGCGTTGCGATGCGCGGTCTGGTCGATGGGGAAATCGCAGCTGACGGTGGTGCCCTTGCCCACGGCGGAATCGACGCGGACCTTGCCGCCGTGCAGTTCGACGAAGGAGCGCACCAGTGACAGGCCGAGCCCGGCGCCACGATGGCGCGAGCCATTGGCGTGGCTCTCGAACCAGTCGAACACCTTGTCTTTCACCTCAGGCGGAATGCCCGGGCCGCGATCGGTGACAGTGAATGTAATGGTGTGATCGGAACGTCGTGCGGTCAGCGTGATCGCGGCATCATGCGGCGAGAAGCCGACGGCATTGGCCAGCAGGTTATACAGCACCTGCACCACGCGGCTCTCGTCGCCGGTGAAGCTGCCGATAGCGGGATCAACATCGATCTGCAGCGCGATGCGGTCGCGCACCAGTCGGTCCTGAATGCCTTCGGCTGCTGCAGAGATGGTCTTGCGAATATCGATCGGGCCGAGATTCAGCGTCATCGCGCCGGCGTCGATGGTGGCGAGATCCAGGATGTTATTGATGATCGCCAGCAGCGCGCCGGTCGAGGTGGTGATGTAGTCGAGATATTCCGCCTGCTTCGGCATCAACGGGCCGGTCACGGGATCGCTGAGCAGATGCGCGAAGCCGATGATGGTGGTCAGCGGCGAGCGCAGTTCGTAGGAGACGTGGTGGACGAAGTCGACCTTCATCTGGTCGGCGGTCTCGAGCGCCTCGTTGCGCTCGCGCAGCGCGCGCTCGACATTCTCGGCGTCGGAAATGTCCTGGAAGGTCAGCATGGTCGCGCCATCGGGCAGCGGCATGGTCATGCAGGCCAGCACGCTGCCGTCCTTGCGCTCAAGCTTGAGCGGCACCGACTTGCGATTGTCGATGCCGGTAATGGCGCTGCGGATCGCCTGCCATGTCGGGGTATCGTCGAACAACGGCCGGCACCAGGTCTCGACCATCTCGATATGCGGACGCTGTTTCAGCGATTCGTCCGACAGCTTCCACATCTTGGCGAAAGCCGGATTGAACAGTTGCGCGCGGCCGTTGCTGCCGAACACTGCGACGGCTTCGGCGAGATTGTCGAGCGTCTCGCGCTGAACGCGGATCAGGCCGTCGAAGCGCCGTGCCAGTTCGAGGCTCTCGGTCACGTCGTCGAACAGATAGGTGACGCCACCTTCGGGATTGGGTGTGGTGACGATGGAGAGCGCGCGGCCGTCCGGCAGATACCAGACATCCTTATGGGCTTCGACGGCGCGATAGGCTTCGTGCAGCTTGGCTTTCCAGGCGCGGAAGTCCGGCTGCTCCGGCAGTTTTCGCGCGGCCCGGAGACGGTCCAGCACGCTGGAATCGTCGGGATTGCTGTCGAGGAAGGTGCGGTCGAGATCCCACAGCCGGCGATAGGCGTCGTTGTAGAAGGTGAGGCGACGCTGGCCGTCGAATACGGCAACGCCGGAGGACAACTGGTCGAGGGTGCGGCGATGCGCTTCGGCCATACGCACGAGGGCAGCGCTGAGTGCCGCGGCCTCGCTGGCGTCGATCGCCATGCCGGCGCTGCCGCTGGCGACCTTAGCGGCGTGGACGTCGAAAATGCGGCGTTCGCCGGAGATCACGATGGGCAGGCGCGCGGCGAAAGGCTGGTTGTCGTTCAGCGCCCGCGCCAGATTGCCGCGATCGTCGCTGTCCAGCAGTTCCAGATTGCGACGGACCGCATCGCCCGTATCAGTCGCTTCAGTCGCACGCGCATAGGCGGCATTGGCGAAACTCAAGCCGCCATCGGCACCCTTGGCCCAGATCGGCCATGGCGCCGCATTGGCGAAGCCGCGGAGAATCTCGGCTTCCTCGGCCAGCTCCTTGTAACGCAGCGAGACTTCGGCGAGCTCGCGGCGCAAACCGCTCAATTCGCGAATCCGGACAATGGCCTGGCCGCCGATGGCGCGGCCCATCGCCTCGATGGCGCGGCCGCTCGACGTCGTCAGATTCAGCAGGAAACCTTCGCCGGCATCGAGTAGCGCATCGACGGCGTGATCCATCCGCAGCGCGGGTTCCGGCGGCAACCAGGTTCCGAAAGCGAGGATGCGCTGCGGCTGATGGGTCTGCACGTCCTGCGACATCATCAGTGCGGTGTCGCCAGAGATGTCGGGGCGGTTCTCGCCAGCAGCCCAGGCGATCAGCACTTGCGGTTCGGTGAACAGCAAGGCGCGAAAGCGGTCGGCTTCGACCTGCAGCGTGTGCAGTTCGGAGCGCAACTTCGCCTCGGTCCTGGCGGAGCGAATGCGATTGTGCATCAACAGGATGGCGGAGACGACGGAGAAGCCGAGTACCGCTGTGGCTGTCGTCAGGGCTGCGATTTCCTGGCGATCGAGGTCGAGCAGGTTGGCCAGCGTCTGGGTGATGAAGGGGCCGTCAGCTGCCGACGCCGAGGAAGTGGCCAGAAGTGCAGACGCACTAATGCCGACAAGCCCGTCGCGCACCATAGAAGTGCACGACAGCAAGGTCCGACGCATCGCCGCGATCACGCCTGACATCATTCGCCCCAAACCGCACGTCTTCCCGACCAGCCCCGCCCGATCGCGAATCGTTTGACAATATCCGCTTCGGGAGTCGCCGGGTAAGAGTCCAGACCGTGAACGCAGAGTCCCCGGTTAAAAAATGCAGGCGCCTTTGATTCAAATGCTGCGCAATGTGACGAAATGCGCGCTATCGGCCGGTGGATCCGAAGCCGCCGCTGCCGCGTTCGGTCTCGCCGAGTGCTGTGGCCACCACGAGTTCCGCATGCGTGACCGGCGCGATCACCATCTGCGCGATTCGCTCGCCGCGTTTGATCGTGAAATCTGCCGGGCCGTGATTGATCAGGAGTACGCCGATCTCGCCGCGGTAATCGGCGTCGATGGTACCGGGTGAGTTCAGCACGGTGACGCCGTGCTTGGCGGCAAGGCCGGAGCGTGGGCGCACCTGCGCTTCATAGCCGGGTGGCAGCGCGATGGTCAGCGCGGTCGGCACCAGCGCATATTTGCCGCTGGCGAGAATCGTCGGCTGGTCTTCGGGAACCGCGGCGAGCAGGTCAAGGCCGGCAGCATGTGCGGTCTGATAGGCCGGCAGCGCGAGGCCTGCGCCATGCGGGAGCTGCTGGACGTCGACCTGTACGGGGATGGCAGCGCTCATGATTGGTCTTTCGTGGATTACGTCGATTTATTTGATGTCACCGCGTCGGCGATTCGCGCGACCAGGGTCGTCGCGACCTGTTCCTTGCTCATCGGTGCCCACGAATCAACGGCGATATCGGTGCTGTCCGTGCTGCGCGTCAGCAGATGCACGGTATTGTCGTCGCCGCCCATGATGCCAGTGGCCGGCGAGACGTCGTTGGCGACGATCCAGTCGCAGCCCTTGCGCGCGATCTTGGCTTTGGCGTTGTCGATCAGATGTTCGGTCTCGGCGGCGAAGCCAATCACCAGCGGCGGACGACGCTCGGGAAGTTTCGAGATCGTGGCGAGGATGTCGGGATTTTCGGTAAGCTGCAGCGGCGCCATTGCGGCACCGGCCGTCTTCTTCAATTTCTGCGCACCTTCGTTGACGACGCGCCAATCGGCCACGGCCGCCGCGAAGATCGCGATGTCGACCGGCAACGCGGACTGGACCGCCGCGAGCATGTCGCGCGCGGATTCGACATGCGTCATGGTCACGCCCGGCACCTCGTCGAGATCGACCGGGCCTGACACGAGAATCACCTCGGCACCTGCGGCCCGTGCCGCAGCGGCAATCGCATAGCCCTGTTTGCCGGACGAGCGATTGGCGATGTAGCGCACCGGATCGATCGGCTCATGGGTCGGACCTGCGGTGATCAGCACGCGCTTGCCGGCCAGGGGCTGCGCGCGCGGCGGACGGAGGAAGCTGTGCGCGGCAATCGCAATCTCGGTCGGCTCCGCCATGCGGCCGATGCCGGATTCGTTGCGCTCGGCCATCTCGCCGGCATTCGGCCCGATCATCCTTACGCCATCGCGCTGCAATTGCGCGGCATTGCGGCGGGTCGCTGCGTTATTCCACATCAGTGGATTCATCGCCGGCGCGATCAGAATGGGTTTGTCGGCGGCGAGCAGAATCGCAGAGGCCAGATCATCGGCGTGGCCGTTGGCCATCTTTGCCATCAGATCGGCAGTCGCCGGCGCCACAACGATCAGATCGCATTCGCGCGCAAGACGAATATGCCCGGCATCGAATTCGCTCTGCGGATCGAACAGGTCGGTATAGGCGCGCTCGTTGGACAGCGCACTGGCAGCGAGCGGCGTGACGAATTGCTGCGCGGCCCGGGTCAGCACCACGCGGACATGGATGTGCCGCTCCTTCAGCCGGCGGATCAGATCGAGCGCTTTATAGGCTGCGATTCCGCCCCCGATGATCAGCGTCACGCGGAGCTGATCGTCGATATTTTTCAAGGGCTTGGGCAGGTTTTCGGGGCCTGGCGCGTCTTGCGGAAAACTCGCGTCAGGCTTGAGGCCGTCTTGCGACGCCTCGCGCAAGATGACCCGCACCTCGTCCTCGACCGATCGACCATTACGCGCCGCGCGCAGGCGCAATTCGTCGCGGATGGCATCGTCGAGTTTACGGATGGTCAGGCTGGCCATGATGATCTCACGCTCGTTATGACAGCAATGCTAGCACGAAATGCCAGCATTGCAATCAATCGCTAGCGGACCGAGAGCAGCAGTCCCAGGAACGACAGCGCGATCACCCAGACGCCAACCGTACGCCAGCGCAGCTGCTTGGCCCGCGCCCGCGCGATGGCGGCGATGGTTGCGTCGTCGAGCCTGACGCCGTCCCGGGTCATGGTCTCCAACTGTTCGAGCACCGTCAGCGCCCGCGTCGCCAGGGCCGGCAGGCTGCCGACGACCTTGCCGAGTTCGCCGGCGCCGGACAGCGCACCCTGGATTTTGCCGAGCGGTCCGAGATTGCGCTCGATCCATTCGCGGACGACGGGATCGGCGACCTTCCAGATGTCGAGCTTGGGATCGAAGCTTCGCGCGACACCTTCGACAACAACCATGGTCTTCTGCAGCAAAATCAATTCCGGCCGCGTGCGCATGTCGAACAGACCGGTGACCTCAAGCAGCAGCGTCAGCAGCTTGGCCATCGAGATTTCTTCGGCGGTGCGATTGTGAATCGGCTCGCCGATGGCGCGGATCGCCTGCGCGAAATTCTCCACCGAGTGATGGCCCGGCACATAGCCGGCCTCGAAGTGAACTTCGGCCACGCGGCGATAGTTGCGGGTGATGAAGCCGAGCAGAATCTCCGCGAGGAAGCGGCGCTCCTTCAGCCCGAGCCGGCCCATGATGCCGAAGTCGACGGCGACGAGGCGGCCGTCAGGATCGAGGAACAGATTGCCGGGGTGCATGTCGGCATGGAAGAAGCCGTCGCGCAGCGCGTGGCGCAGGAAGCTCTGGATCACCTTGCGGCCGAGATCCGGCAGATCGACGTTGGATTCTTCCAGGGACTTGTGATCGTTCAGCGCGATGCCGTCGATCCATTCCATGGTCAGCACATTGTGCGAGGTGCGATCCCAGTCCACCTCCGGCACGCGGAAGTCCGGATCGTTGCGGGTGTTCTCCGCCATCTCGGACAGTGCTGCGGCTTCGAGACGAAGATCCATCTCCATCGCCACCGAGCGCGACATGGTATTGATGATCTCGATCAGGCGAAGGCGCCGCGCCTCGGAAAAATGCTCTTCAGCCTTATGGGCGACGTAAGCGAAATCGCCGAGGTCGCGGCGGAATTGCGCGGCGACATTCGGGCGCAGCACTTTCACGGCGTAGGTCTTGCGGACACCGTCCTTGTCGATCTCGGCGCGATGCACTTGCGCGATCGAGGCTGCGGCAACTGGCGGGCTGAAGCTCGCATAGAGCTGCGCCATCGGCCGTTCCAGCGAAGCGGCGACGACGCCTTCGGCTTCGGTCAGGGAAAACGGCGGAAGCCGGTCCTGCAGGCTTTCGAGATCGCGCGCCATGGCGATGCCGACCACGTCGGGGCGCGTCGCGAGAAACTGTCCGAGCTTGAGATAGGCAGGTCCCAGCCGCGTCAGTGCGCGCGACAGCCGTGCGCCGGATTTGGCGCCGGGCCGCTCAATGAGCCGCGCCATGCGCAGCGCGAGTTGTCCCGGCGGCGGCACCAGCGAGGGATCGACGACGCCGAACACGCCTTCGCGCGCAAACACGAAGCCGGCGCGGGCGAGCCGCGCCATATGATTGAGTGCAGAGATCACAAACGCCAGCCCGAATGCAGCGCGACGATGCCGCCCGAGAGGAGTTCATATTTCACGCGGGAGAAGCCGGCCTCGCGAATCATATCGGCAAAGATCGGCGGCTTCGGAAATTTGCGGATCGATTCGACGAGATACTGGTAGGATTCGGAATCACCGGTGACGGCCTTGCCAAGCGGCGGGATCACCTTGAACGAGAACAGGTCGTAAATCTTGTCGAGACCGGGCACATCGACGGTCGAGAATTCGAGACAGAGGAAACGGCTGCCCGGCTTCAGCACACGATAGGCCTCGGACAGTGCGCGATCGATGCGCGGCACGTTGCGGATGCCGAAGGCGATCGTATAGGCGTCGAAACTCTTGTCGGCGAACTGGAGCTGCTCTGCATTGCCCTCGACGAAGGAGACCTGGTGTTCGAGATGCTGCTTGATGGCGCGCTCGCGGCCGACTCCCAGCATTCCCGTATTGATGTCGCAGACCGTCGCGGAAAAGCCGAGGCCCGACGCCCTGGCGGCGCGGAAGGAAATATCGCCGGTGCCCCCGGCGACGTCGAGCAGGGCGAAGGGCGCATCGGAACGCGGCGGGTTGAGCTGATTGATCATCACGTCCTTCCAGACGCGATGCATGCCGCCGGACATCAGATCGTTCATCAGGTCGTAACGCTGCGCGACGCTGTGGAACACATCGTTCACCAGCGTCTGTTTGTCGCCCACGGGGACGTCCCTGAAACCGAAATGGGTGGTTTCGCCCGGCTGATCCATCGTTCTCATCTCAAAAGCCTCATCGCGGCGGACCATAGCGCGCCTGCGGCAATGGGGCTATCACGTCCCCATCTCAAGGTGAATGACGTGAATCATGCCTGAATTGCCCGAAGTCGAGACCGTCCGCCGCGGCCTGCAGCCGGCCATGGAGGGGTCGAAGATCACCCGTCTGGATCTCAGGCGAAAAGACCTGCGGTTTCCGTTTCAGCCGGATTTTGCCGGGAGGTTGCAGGGCCGGACCATTACCAGCCTGGGCCGCCGCGCCAAATATCTGCTGGCTGATCTGGATTCCGGCGATGTGCTGCTGATGCATCTGGGCATGTCCGGTTCGTTCAGGGTGATGTCCGATGAAGAAAATGTGATCCCGGGCGCCTTCCATCATCCGCGCAGCGACGAGCGCGCGCACGACCACGTTGTCTTTCACATGTCCTCTGGCCCGTCGGTGATCTACAACGACCCGCGCCGCTTCGGCTTCATGAAGATATTTGCGCGCAGCGAGATCGAGAACGAGCCGTTCCTGAAAGACATCGGCCCGGAGCCGCTGGGCAACGCCTTCGATGCGGCCATGCTGGCCGACGCCACCGCAGGCAAGAAGACCAGCCTCAAGGCCGCGTTGCTCGACCAGCGTGTCGTCGCAGGCCTCGGCAACATCTACGTCTGCGAAGCGCTGTTTCGCTCGCATCTGTCGCCGCGGCGGCTGGCTGCGACACTGGCGACAAAAAAAGGCGAGCCGACCGATCATTCCAGACGACTGGTCACCGCGATCCACGAGGTGCTGAACCAGGCCATCAAGGCCGGCGGTTCGTCGCTGCGCGACCATCGCCAGACCGATGGCGAGCTGGGCTACTTCCAGCATTCGTTTCAGGTCTATGACCGGGAAGGCGAGCCGTGCCAGACCGATGGCTGTTCGGGCATCGTGAAGCGCTTCGTGCAGAACGGGCGGTCGACCTTCTGGTGTCCGAAGTGTCAAAGGTGACACTGCGCCCGCTTGATTTGCTGACACGTCATTGCTGAATATCGACCGTCACATGTCCTTCAACGCGGCGGCTGCGGCCTCTGCCACCCCCGTACGCGATGTCATCAGCGGCTGAATGCGCTGCCCGAAGTCTTCAACGCCCTGGACGAAGTCGTCGAAGGTGAGCAAGACGCCCTCGGTCCCCGGCACGGTGGCGACCTCGTCGAGCATGCGGGCGACATTGGCGAATGAGCCGACGAAGGTCCCCATATTGATATTGACCGCCGAGGTCGGGTCCGCCATCTGGCGAATGTTGGTGTCCTTGCCGGACTTGGTGTCGACGGCGCCCTGTACGCCCAGCCAGGCGACCGCCTCGTGATCGACTCCGGCTTTGTAGTGCTCCCACTTTGCAAACGCAGCTTCGTCGGTCTCCGCTGCGATCACCATGAACAGCACATAGGTCGTGACGGTCCGGCCGGTTTCGCGTGTGGCCTCGATCAGCCGCTCAGCGGCGGGGGCGAAATCTGTCGGGGTATTGACGCCTTTGCCGAAGCAGAAATTGTAGTCGGCGTATTTTGCAGAGAAGGCCATTCCGGCGCCGCTCTGGCCGGCGCAAATGATCTTCATGTCGGCTTGAGGTCGCGGGCTGACGCGGCAGTCCTCCATCTGGAAGAACTCACCTTTGCGATCCGAGGCGCCGGTCTGCCAGAGTTCGCGGAGGATCTCGACATATTCCGAAAGATATTCGTAGCGGCGTGCGAAATATTCGTCGCCCGGCCAGAGCCCCATCTGTGAATATTCGGGGCGTTGCCAGCCGGTGATCAGATTGAGTCCGAAGCGGCCATGTGAAATCGAATCGATGGTCGCTGCCATGCGTGCGGCAATCGCAGGCGGCATGACGAGCGTCGCTGCCGTCGCGAACAGTTGAATCCGCTTGGTCACCGCGGCCAGGCCGGCCATCAGGGTGAAGGATTCCAGATTGTGATCCCAGAATTCGGTTTTCCCGCCGAAACCGCGCAATTTGATCATCGAGAGCACAAAATCGAGGCCGTAATGCTCGGCCTTGAGCGTGACCTCCTTGTTGAGGTCGAAAGTCGGCATGTATTGCGGTGCATTTTCAGAGAGCAACCAGCCATTGTTTCCGATTGGAATGAATACGCCGACCTTCATCTCGCTCTCCTTCGCAACCGCGTGACGCCCCGGTGCATCGCGAACCATTCTGCTTGCGTTGAGCAAAGCAACAACCGTGCCGATATGCTCCCTTGCCTCGACCAGCGATCTCACCATGAAGGAAGAGGTTGCAGGCGATGCATTTCCGTCCATGATCTGCCGCCAACGCCGCATTGAGGACGCCCATGACTGACGCATCGTCTCCCTCCATCCGCTTCAACGATGGCGCGTCCTATGAGCGGATGATGGGCGTCTGGAGCCGCAGCGCCGGCGAGGTCTTTCTGGATTGGGTGGCGCCAAAGCCGGGTCTTGCCTGGGTCGATGTCGGCTGCGGCAACGGCGCCTTCACGCAGCTGATCGCCGAGCGCCATGCGCCGTCGGTGATCGACGGCATCGATCCCTCGGAGCCGCAGCTCGCCTATGCGCGGACGCGGCCGGGTGCCGCGATGGCGACGTTTCATCTGGGCGACGCGATGGCGCTGCCGTTTTCCGACAAATCCTTCGATGTTGCCGTGATGGCGCTGGTGATCTTCTTCGTGCCGGAGCCATCGAGGGGCGTTGCGGAGATGGTGCGCGTCGTGTCGCCCGGCGGCACGGTGGCAGCCTATGCGTGGGATATGGACGGTGGCGGTTTCCCGCTGCAGCCGATCCTCGGTGAACTCAGCAAGATGGGTCACATGCCGTCGCTGCCGCCGAGGGTGGACGCGTCACGCCTCGACGTGATGCAGTCGCTGTGGACCTCCGCCGGCCTGGTCGAGGTCGAAACGCGTGTGATCGATGTGACCCGTGCGTTTACCGATTTCGATGACTTCTGGTCGGCCTCGTCCGCGGGGCCATCGGTGACGGCAGCTTTGACGGTGATGACTCCGGAGGAGATCGTTCAGCTCAAATCGCGCGTGCGGGCGGGACTTGCGGAGGATGCAACGGGCCGGATCACCTGCAGTGCCCGCGCCAATGCCATCAAGGGGCGGGTGCCCGGCTGAGGCAGGGCGACTGCCAGCTACCGTGATCCAATCGCCGGAATTTTTCCGGCAATATTTCTTCAATTTGAAGGGGTGCATAAGTAACGAAATAACCAAAATGCGCGCAAACGCTCGCATGGTCGGGTTTTCTATGGTGGTGGAGATGTGCCGTAGAGGGTGAACCCGTGTCCGTTGAAAAATTCCTCAAGCAGCGCGCCGTCAATATCGTCGTCAGCGGTCAGTATACACTGTCGAACTGGCTGGATGCCGAAGGCAAGCCGCGGAGCTTCGCCTGCCGGACCAGCCGCGTCTCGCCGTTCAGGATGATTGTCGATGTGCCTGTGGTGGGCCGTATCGGCGATCGCATCACACCCTATTTTGGCGACTTTGGTCAGCTCGAAGGCCGCATCAGCGACGCCATTTCCGGCAGCTTGCTGCTCGAACTCAACATGACGCCGCCGATGCGCCAGAAGCTATCGGACAAGCTGATCTGGCTGGAGAAATTCCAGAAAGACCCCATGGTGCGCGAAGAGCGCAAGCAGGCGCGCCTCATTCCCGCGAGCCCGCATTCCACGCTGGCCTTGGCCGACGGCAGCGTGAAAAGCTGCTTCGTCATCGACATGTCGGTGTCCGGCGCTGCCGTGTCAGCCGATGTGCAGCCCGAGGTCGGAACGCCGCTCGCCGTCGGCGCCTGCGTCGGCCGCGTGGTGCGCCATCTCCCGGGCGGCTTCGCAGTGAAATTCGTCGAGCAGCAGAATCGCGAACACCTCGAACGCCGGATCATCCGTGCGCCGGCAGCACCTGCGCCGCGCGCGACGCCGTTCGCGGCGCAGATGGATACGATGTACGAGGAAGTGGATTAGAGCATCGGATAGGCCGCTGCCTATGACAGCCAGTTCTCAACCTTGAGACCGCTCACCCGTTTGAACTCCTTCGCATTCGCAGTTACCAGCGTGGCATCGACGGCGCAGGCGTGAGCCGCTATCAGCAGGTCATTCGGGCCGATGGGGATGCCCTTCTTTTCGAGGTCGTGGCGAATGCGCGCGTATTCGGTGTCGGCCGGGCTCTCCAGCGGCAGGATGTCGAGTTCATTCAGCACCTGCTCTACGAGTTGCGAGAGCCGCGGCGAACTGCGTTTGGTGCATCCAAACCGTAATTCGGCAGAGGTGATGATACTGACGCAAAGCCCCTCGGCGCCGAGTTTGCGAATTCTCCCGGCCGCACGGCCCGCTGGATTTCGGATCAAATCCGAAATGATATTTGTGTCGAGCATGTAGCGTGGAGTGTTCAAAGCTCGATGTCCCTTAACGGGCGCAAGCCTGCATCGACATCCGGAAATTCTTCGGCGAAGGGTTCCATCGTATCGAGCAGTGCGAGCAGGCCGCGTTTGCGTACGGGCTCGATCACGAGCCTGTCGCCGTCGCGGTGCATGACGGCTTCGTCGCCCGGTAACTCGAATTCGACGGGAATACGGACCGCCTGATTGCGGCCGTTACGAAACAGCCTGACATGACGGGAGTCGGTCATCGGCACCTCCGTGGCATATGCCTAAGCATAGGCCAAAAAAGCCCCGATTTCCAGCGAAAACTACTTTCGCACGCAGATCACACGCACCATCGCAGCCTTGGCGTCCGCCGAGGTGCCGGTCGCGCTCACGCCATTCGCTTTCACGAAATTCCGCACCAGATCCGCGGGCACCAGAGCCGCCTGCGGCGCCGCATTCGGCGGACCGGCCACGAGCAACGGCTTCAATTGCGCGAGTCCTGCGAATTTTCCGTCGCTGTCGATGGCGGCTGCGCCGGCAAAGCCGAGCCCCGGGGCAGGTGACAGCGCCAGTTCGCTTCCGGTGCCGACCGGCGTGGCGACTGCCTTCACACTGGTGATGGCTGCGCCGCCGCCCTGGTTCTGCGGATCGGCGATGCCGATGAGATCGAGATTGGGTTTTGCAGCACCCGTACCAAGCGACAGCGGCTTCAGCTCGCGCGCGCCATAGATACGCAGCAGCGCGAGATCGTGCGCCTTGTCCTCGGCGAGTTTGTCCGCATTGCCATAACCGGCAACGACGATGGACATGCAGCCATCCACCGCCTGTCGGTCGGTGACGATGGCGCCGTCATCGCTCACCACGATGCCGCTGGCATATTCGACTTTCTTGCGGGGCGGCGGGCCCATCGCCTGTGCGCCGATGGGGAATGCGTTGAAGGCCGAGGACATCGCGATCACCACCGGCTCCATCGTGCCTTCGGTCGCCTGATCATAGAAGATCGAGAGGATGCGGACCTCGGAGTCCTTGAATTGGCCACGGATGTAGAACTTCTTCTGGTTCTGCAGGCCGGACAGGACGAAGAAATCCGGCTTCACCACCTGATAGTCGATCTTGCGGCCGGGCTCCTTGCGCTCCGCCTCGGCGAGCTTCGCGGTGGAAGGCGCGTCCTCCTTGCGGCGCGCCAGCGTGATCTGGATCGTGCCGGTGGATGACGACCACTTGCTGCCGTTCGCGTCGGAGGCCTGCTGTGGCACCAGCTTGCCGGGAATGCCGAGCCGTGCGCCGGTCACCATGTCGGTGACCATTTTCCAGCCGACATTGTCCTGAAGCTTCTTCGCCGCGGCGCGCAGCAGATCGCGCTCCTGCGGGTTCAGCACGCCCGTTTGCTTGCCGCCGTTGTCCTTCTGGAACGTCTTGATCGCATTGACCATGCGATCCGAGACCTCCCCGGTGATGGCGCCGTTATACTGCCCGGTCCATGCCAGATCCGACTGGATCCCGAGCCGCTCGGCCTGCGCCATGGCATTGGCGGTGTCCGCGGGGGTCTGCAGCGCCGGGCGGATCGGCGTGGTCGTCACCGGCTTGGGTTTGATGCCCTGCACCGCGGGAGGCGTCGCCTGCACCTGCGCATGCGCCGCAGAGACTGCCACGATCATCAATGTTGCTGAAAGCATCGATCTCATGACATGTCCGGTGTTGAAGCTGGTGATTGATTTCAGTGGAATTAAGCACATCTCGTGGGTCGGTGACAGCGCGGGAAGGGTCCACGACAATGCGGGACAGGGCGTAACGATACGATGCTGAATGCCGATGAACTCGAGCGCTATGCGCGCCATATCGTGTTGCGCGAGGTCGGCGGTCCCGGCCAGGCGGCGCTGCAGCGCGCGAAAGTGCTGGTGATCGGCGCCGGCGGGCTGGGTGCACCGGCGCTGATGTATCTGGCCGCGGCGGGCATCGGCACACTCGGCGTGATCGATGACGACACGGTATCGCTGTCCAATCTGCAGCGGCAGATCATCCATGCGACGCCGGATATCGGCGCGCTGAAAACCGAGAGCGCCGCCGCAAAGATCCATGCGCTCAATCCGCATGTGAAATTTGTCGGCCATGCTGTCAGGCTCAACGCCGCGAATGCGATGGCGCTGTTGTCGGGCTACGATCTCGTGCTCGACGGTTCCGACAATTTCGTCACGCGCTACCTGATGTCAGACGCGTGCTATCTCGCGAAGAAACCCCTGATCTCTGCGGCGCTCGGCACCTTCGATGCGTCGCTGACCACGATCCGGGCCCATGAGGCCAATGCAGCGGGCGTGTTGAATCCGACCTATCGCTGCCTGTTCCCGGAAGCGCCGCCGCCGGGCACGGTGCCGAGCTGCCAGGAAGCCGGCGTCATGGGCGCGCTGGCCGGCATGGTCGGTTCGATGATGGCGCTGGAAGCGATCCGCGAGATCGTCGGCTTCGGCGAGGGGCTGGTCGGACGCCTGCTGATGATCGACGCCCGCAACATGCGCTTTGAAACGCTGCGTTACGGGCGCGACCCGGCGAATCCGCTGAACGGGGATGCGCCGAGCATCCGGGATTTGAGCGCGTATCTGTGATCTTCAGGCCCGCTTCTTCTCGCTGTCCAGATGCGCCAGATGCTCGTCCGGATAACGGCCGCCGGCTGCCGCATCGGCCGGGATCGCCTCCGCCAGCGCCTTGAGATGCGCGGGCGTGAGTTTCACATCCAGCGATCCCAGCGCTTCAGTGAGTCGATCGCGCCGCCTGGCGCCGACCACGGGCAGGATGTCCTGGCCTTGCGCGGCAACCCAGGCGATGGCGACCTGCGCGACCGAGGCACCGATCTCGCTGGCGATAACGCGGATTTTTTCAACCAGAGCCAGATTCTGATCGATATTTGCAGCGCTGAAGCGTGGGCTGTGGCTGCGATAGTCCTTTGCGTTCATGCCGTTCTTGGTGAAGTGGCCGCCGATGAGACCGCGCGCCAGCACGCCGTAAGCCGTGATGCCGATGCCGAGCTCCCGGCAGGTCGGCAGGATGTCGTCCTCGATGCCGCGCGAGATCAGCGAATATTCGATCTGCAGGTCGGTGATCGGGTGCACTTTATGGGCGCGGCGGATGGTCTCGGAGCCGACTTCGGACAGGCCGATATGTTTGACGTAACCGGCCTTGATCAGGTCCGCGATGGCGCCGACGGTGTCCTCGATGGGCACATTGGGGTCGAGCCGGGCGGGGCGATAGATGTCGATGGCCTCGACGCCGAGCCGCACCAGCGAATAGGCCACGAAATTCTTCACGGCTATCGGGCGGTTGTCGAAACCCATGAAGGCACCGGCGGGATGGCGCATGCCGCCAAATTTGACCGAAAGCTGCAGGTTGTCGCGGCTGCGGCCGCGCAGGGCTTCGGCGATGAGGAGTTCGTTGTGGCCCATGGCGTAGAAGTCGCCGGTATCGATGAGGGTGACGCCGGCCTCCAATGCGGCGTGGATGGTGGCAATGCTCTCGCCGCGGTCGGCGGGGCCGTAGACATCCGACATACCCATGCAGCCGAGGCCGAGGGCGCCTACTTTGGGGCCGGTCTTTCCGAGTTGAAGATGGTTCATGGTGGTGCTCCCAGAAAGCGGCAGGCCCGATCCATACCGATCCTTGCCGCTGCCGCCGGATATGAGCCCGCGCTATTGATCCGATAAGATGGACAATCCCGAAAGGCTTGTTCACTCTGGCGAACAATGAGCGATCTCGATTTGCGCGATCTGGCGGCCTTTCTGGCGGTGGCCCGGACCCGGAATTTCCGGCGGGCTGCGGTGGAGACCCATGTTTCGGTGTCCAGCCTGAGCCAGCGCCTGCGCGACATGGAAGAACGGCTCGGGGTACGTTTGCTGCATCGCACAACACGCAGCGTCGCGCTCACCGAGGCCGGCGAATTGCTGCAGCGCAAAATAGCTCCAGCCATGGGCGACGTTCATGCTGCGCTGCAAGAAATTCGCGATTTCGGTGAGGTGCCCTCTGGCCGTCTCAGGATTAACGCTCCGGCACCAGCCATCGATATCGTCGTCGCGCCGATGGTCACGCCATTTCTGCAGCAATATCCGCAGGTTGAGCTTGAGATCGTTGCCGAGACGTCATTGATCGACATCGTCGCCAGGGGGTTCGATGCCGGCATTCGCTACGGCGAGGATCTGGCGCAGGACATGATCGCGGTCTCACTGGGGCCGCCACAGCGCTTCGTGATGGTGGCTTCCCCGCAATATATTGCGCAGCATGGGCGCCCTACCGCGCCGCAGCAATTGCTGCAGCATTGCTGCATCAGAACGCGTTTCGACAACGGTTCGATTCCGGAATGGGAGTTCGAAAAGGACGGACAGGTGATCCGGATACCGCCGCGGGGGCCGCTGCTGGCGAGCTATTCCCGCCTCGGGCTGGAAGCGGCCCGGGACGGACTTGGTTTTTACGCGGTGTTTGAGGACTATGTCCGGGACGACCTCGCGACCGGGAGGCTGATCAGCGTGCTGGAAGACTGGTTGCCGCCATTCCCGGGCCCGTTCCTGTATTATCCGAGCCGCCGGCAGCCGCCGCCGGCTTTGGCGGCGTTCGTGAGTTTTGTGGCGGAGTGGCGCAAACGGGAGCGGCGGGCTGCGGCCCCGGACAACCCCGGCGGATCAGAGCGGCAGGGGGATCGCTGAGGCGGTCTCGCGGGTCTGCCAGAAGGTCAGCACGCGCTGTGCCGTGGCGGGCACCAGGCGCTCGAAATTCTGCCGGGCTTCCTCGACATCGGCGGCGGCAGGCGAACGGCCGGGGCCGAGGCGCAGTGTCATCAGGGCGCGAACGGTGGCCCAGGAAATCCCGATCGATTTGCCGAGGATCAGCATTGGATCGTCGCGGTCGCCTTTGAGAAGCTGGTCGATGGTTCCGATCCGCACGCCCGACAGGGCGGCCAGGGCAGCGGCGGTTTCCTCATATTGATGAGCGCGAGCAAAGCGCAAAAGCGCGCCTTCGTTCAGCTCGTCGGCCTGGTGCAGTTTGCGAATGGCACGCTGCGCGGTGGCGAAGTCGCGGGTGGCGGTCAGGTGCGTCGGCGCGCCGGTGATGTCCTGCATCGCGCGGTTGATCGCGGTGCGCAGTTCAGGGGCTGCGGCATCGAACAGCCGGCGGCGAACCACCTCGACCGACTGCGCTAGCAGGTGTTTGAGCTGATCGGGCGCGAGATCGTCGCGCTGGCCGATGGTAACGGCGAGCACGCCGTCATCGCTGGCGCGGCGAATGAGGCCGGTATAGCCGAGCTGCGAGAAAGCGGCGCCGGCATTGCCGGCGACCCGGCGGATCACGTCGCGGTCGCCGCGGCGGACGATCACGTCGGTGAGGCGCGGCGTCAGCGTCGAGCGGTCGGAAATCGCCAGCAGATGCGACTGGCCCTGAATCTTGGCGATGTCGACCAGCGTCGGCTCGTCGATCAGCGGCGAGCGGCGCAGCAGCGGCCCGGCGATCAGGATTTCGTCGTCACGGACCAGCAGGGCGATGAGTTGCGGCGGCGCATTGACGAGGTCGGACAGCCGTTCGGCCAGCGCGCTGCGCGCCTCGACCTCGGTTTGTGGAACCAGACTGGTCAGGATGCCGTCGAACAGATCGACATGGGCTGGCTGATAGCGGGAAGCTCCCTTCAGGAAGAGCTCTGAAATCTTACGCACCGCCTCGCCGCGGCGCTTCGGATCGCTATCTCTGACGATGTTATCCAGGCCCGGAATGAGCGATTTCGCCTCAGCCATCAAAAAATACTCAACACCACCATACGGAAAGGCTGGCGCACCCTAGATCGGGTTCGTGAAGGAACGGTTAGCCGCAGGATTGGGCTACCGCGGGTTGCAGAAATATTGCCGGGCAGCCACTGCGACCTTGCCGGCGCACTGGAAAACGGCTATATCGCCCACAAGTTATTAGGTTCTCATACGATCGCGTTTGAGAGTGGGCCCCTCGGGACCCGCTCTTTTTTATTACCTGAATGGGCCCTGGCTGGTGATCCCGGCGGGGTTCGTCCGGGTCCAAGGAAGGGCCGAAAGCCCGACGCGACATACGACCTTATCTGCAGGCGGCACGCGAATTCAGACATTCTCCAACCGGAATAATTCGATCCTGGACATGACCGACCAAAAGCCAGAAACCGTTGATACCGAGCTGCTTTCCGAGCCGCGCCTGGTGATCGAGCCGGGTGCTGCGGCGCGGGTATCGGCTGTCGCCACGCCTGTGCTTGAAAACCTCGGTTACCGGCTGGTGCGGATCAAGATTTCCGGCGAACTCGGCTGCACCGTGCAGATCATGGCAGAGCGGCCGGACGGCACCATGCTGGTCGAGGATTGCGAGGCGATCTCGAACGCGCTGTCGCCGGTGATGGACGTCGCCGATCCGATCCAGCGCGCCTATCGCCTCGAAATTTCCTCGCCCGGCATCGATCGTCCGCTGGTCCGGCGCACCGATTTCGAGCGTTATCATGGCTATCTGGTTAAGATCGAGATGGCTGTCGCCGTTGGTGGCCGCAAACGCTTCCGTGGCCTGCTCGGCGCGATCGAAGGCGATGTCGTGCTGATCGAGCGCGAAGGCGCCCGCGATGGCGAGGACCCCATCACGCGGTTGCCGCTGGAAGACATCTCCAATGCCAGCCTGGTGCTGACCGACGAGCTGATCGCCGAGTCCATGCGCCGCGGCAAGCACGCCGAGCTTGATCTCAAGCGGGAACTCGGTCTGGCGCCGCCGCCGGCCCCCCATGCCAAGCGCAGCGATCCGAAAAAGAGCTTTGCGCCGAAGCCGAAACTCAAGGCCGCGAAAGCTGCCAAGAAGCCTTTGCCGAAGAATACCAAAGAACATCGTCTGGCCGCCGATCGTGCGCGCCGAGGCGAAATCGATCCCATCGAAGGAGAATGAGCTATGGCCGCTGTTAGCGCCAATAAACTCGAACTGCTGCAGATCGCCGACGCCGTCGCGCGCGAAAAATCGATCGACCGCAACATCGTCATCCAGGCGATGGAAGAGGCGATCGCAAAAGCGGCCCGTGCGCGTTACGGCTCCGAAACCGATGTGCATGCCGAGATTCATCCCAAGACCGGCCAGCTGTCGCTGACGCGCCACATGCTGGTGGTCGAGGACGTCGAGAACTCGTCGAACCAGACCTCGCTGTTTGATGCGCAGCGCGCCAATCCGGGTGCGCAGATCGGCGATACCATTGCCGACACACTGCCGCCGCTGGAATACGGCCGTATCGCCGCGCAGTCTGCCAAGCAGGTCATCGTGCAGAAGGTGCGCGAAGCCGAGCGTGACCGGCAGTACCAGGAATTCAAGGATCGCATCGGCGAGATCGTCAACGGCATCGTCAAGCGCGTCGAATACGGTTCGGTGATCGTCGATCTCGGCCGCAGCGAAGCCATCGTGCGCCGCGACGAGATGCTGCCGCGCGAAGTGTTCCGCAACGGCGATCGCGTCCGCGCCTATGTGTTTGACGTACGCCGCGAGACCCGCGGTCCGCAGATCTTCCTGTCGCGCACCCATCCGCAATTCATGGCCAAGCTGTTCGCGCAGGAAGTGCCTGAAATCTATGACGGTATCGTCGAGATCAAGGCCGTGGCCCGCGATCCCGGCTCGCGTGCGAAAATCGGCGTGATCTCGCGCGACTCGTCGGTGGATCCGGTTGGCGCCTGCGTCGGTATGCGTGGTTCCCGCGTGCAGGCGGTGGTCAATGAGCTGCAGGGCGAAAAGATCGACATCATTCCGTGGTCGCCGGATATCGCCACTTTCGTGGTGAACGCGCTGGCGCCGGCGGAAGTCTCGAAAGTCGTGATCGATGAAGATCGTGAGCGTATCGAGGTTGTCGTTCCGGACACCAATAACCAGCTATCCCTTGCGATCGGTCGTCGCGGCCAGAATGTGCGCCTGGCTTCGCAGCTGACCGGCTGGGATATCGACATCCTGACCGAGCAGGAAGAATCCGAACGTCGCCAGGCCGATTTCGAAAATTCCACGCGCGTCTTCATGGAAGCGCTGAACGTCGACGAAGTCGTCGGTCAGCTGCTCGCGTCGGAAGGTTTCACCTCGGTGGAAGAGCTCTCGATGGTCGATGCCAAGGAACTGGCTGGCATCGAAGGCTTCGACGACGAAACAGCGGCCGAATTGCAGAGCCGCGCACGTGAATATCTCGAGCAGCTCGAAGCTGAACTCGAAGGCAAACGTAAGGAACTGGGTGTGGAAGACGCTTTGAAGGATGTTCCGGGCGTGACCCTCAAGATGATGGTCAAGTTCGGCGAAAACGACATCAAGACCGTCGAGGATCTTGCCGGCTGCGCCACCGACGATCTGGTGGGCTGGACCGAGCGCAAGGAAGGCTCCGAGCCGACCAAGCACCCGGGCATTCTCGATGCCAGCGAGATCTCCCGTGAAGACGCCGAGCAGCTGATCATGCAGGCCCGCGTCGTGGCCGGCTGGATCACCCAGGCCGATCTCGACAAGGGTGCTGCGGTCGACGCCACCGAAGAAGCGTAAGGACAATGCCACGCGCATGCTCGCCATTGCTGACCAAGCAGATCTGGATAACGGCCCCCGGAGCACCAAGCCCGGGACCGAACGGATGTGCGTGGTCACGCGGAGCGTGCGCCCGATCGATGATCTGATCCGTTTCGTCGTCGCGCCCACGGGCGAGGCGATCCCGGACCTGAAGCGCAAGCTTCCTGGCCGCGGCCTCTGGGTCACGGCCTCCCGCAAGGCGGTGGCCGAGGCGGCCAAGCGCAATCTTTTCGCCAAGGGCTTCAAGAAAGCGGTCAAGGCGTCGCCAACCCTGGCTGACGACACCGACAGGCTGATGGTGCGCGGTGTTATCGAGGCGCTGGCCATGACCGCCAAGGCCGGTCAGGTGGTCTCCGGTTTCACCAAGGTCGAAGACGCCCTGCGCCGCGGAACGGTCGGTGTTCTGCTCCATGCGTCCAACGGCGCCCCTGATGGAATCCGCAAACTGGACGGCATTGCCCGGCAACGCGTGGAATTTGACGCGGAATCCGGCGATGACGCGCCGAAACTGCCGATCATTACGGTTTTGAGCTCCGATGAATTGGATTTGGCATTGGGGCGGTCAAATGTGATACATGCTGCCGTGCTTACGGGCCCGGCGGGCAAAACGTTCCTGTCACGCAGCCAGACTCTGGTCCAATACCGGCTGGCTGACGACGACATCAACGCAAGCGCCAAAGCTTCGCTGACAACTGCTGCGCCGGAGACGGAGCCGCTGACGCCAACGATCTCGCTGATCGAAACTTCGACGACTGTGCGACCGCGCACAACGCAACAAGATTAGGACTGCTGAATGGTTGATACGAAAACGCCTGGTGACAAGACTCTGAGCGTTCCCAGCAAGACCTTGACGCTCAAGCCGCGCGTCGAGCAGGGCACTGTGCGCCAGAGCTTCAGCCATGGCCGCACCAAGCAGGTGGTGGTCGAGAAGCGCGGCAAGCGCCGTATGCCCGGCGATGCGCCGGCTGCTGCGCCTGTCGCGGCTGCTCCGGCACCGGCTGCTCCGGCGCCTGTCGAGACTGCTGCACCAGCTCCCGTTGCTGCTGCGCCGGCTGCTCCCGCTGCAACTGCTGCGCCCGCGGCGCCGGTTGCGCGCGCTGCTGCGCCTGCACCTGCACCGGCCGCACCGGCTCCCCGCACTGCTGCACCTTCTCCCGCAGGACGCAGCTCTGCTCCGTCCCCCGCGGCGCCATCGCGCGCGCCGCAGCGCTCGCAGCCCCCGGCTCGTTCGGGGTCGGGCGTCGTGCTCCGTACCCTGACCGAGGAAGAGCGCAATGCCCGCGCCAGCGCGCTGGCCGATGCCCGCGTGCGCGAGCAGGAGGAGCGTCGTCTCGCCGAGATCGAGGCGGCCCGCCGCAACACCAAGGAATTCAAGGAACAGGAAGAGCGTGAAGCCGCCGAAGCCCGTCGCAAGGCCGAGGAAGAGCGTCACCGCCAGGAAGAAGAAGCCAAGCGCCGCGCCGAAGTCGAGGCCAAGCGCCGTCAGGCTGAAGCCGATGCGAAGGCCGCCAAGTCGGCCACGACGACGGCCCGTCCCGGCGCCACCTCAGCCACGCCTGCGCGTGCGCCCGGCGTCGCTGCCGACGGCACCGACGAGGATGAAGGTCCGCGCGTTATTCGCCGTGGTCCCGGCGGCGCCGCGCGCCCCGTGATCGCGCCGAAGCCCACTGCCAAGCCCGGCCCGCAGAAGGAGCGCGGCCGTCTCACCGTGGTCACCGCGTTGTCGGCCGGCGATGTGCGCGAGCGTTCGATCGCCTCGTTCCGCCGCCGCACCCAGCGCCTGAAGGGTCATCAGTCGAACGAGCCGAAGGAAAAGCTGGTTCGTGAAGTCACGATCCCGGAAGCGATCACGATCCAAGAACTCGCCAACCGCATGGCCGAGCGTGCCGTGGACGTCATCCGCCTGCTGATGAAGCAGGGCGCGATCCACAAGATCAACGACGTCATCGACGCCGACACCGCGCAGCTGGTGGCCGAAGAAATGGGCCACACCGTCAAGCGCGTTGCCGAATCGGACGTTGAAGAGGGTCTGTTCGACAAGGTCGATAATTCCACCGATACCGAACCGCGTTCGCCGGTTGTGACCGTCATGGGCCACGTCGACCACGGCAAGACCTCGCTGCTTGACGCGCTGCGCCATGCCAATGTCGTGTCCGGCGAAGCCGGCGGCATCACCCAGCATATCGGCGCGTACCAGGTCATGTCGCCCGAGAGCGGCAAGAAGATCACCTTCATCGATACGCCCGGCCACGCTGCGTTCACCGCGATGCGTGCCCGCGGCGCCAAGGTTACGGATATCGTCATCCTGGTGGTGGCGGCCGATGACGGCGTCATGCCGCAGACCATCGAAGCCATCAATCACGCCAAGGCTGCCGGCGTGCCGATGATTGTGGCGATCAACAAGATCGACAAGCCCGATGCCAAGGCGGAGCGCGTACGCACCGAACTGCTGCAGCATGACGTGCAGGTCGAATCCTTCGGCGGCGACGTGGTCGACGTCGAAGTGTCGGCGAAGAACAAGACCAATCTCGACAAGCTGCTCGAAATGATCGCGCTGCAGGCCGATATTCTCGACCTGAAGACCAATTCGGAACGTCCGGCGGAAGGTACCGTGATCGAAGCCAAGCTCGATCGTGGTCGTGGTCCGGTGGCGACCGTGCTGGTTCAGCGCGGTACCCTGAAGGTCGGTGACATCATCGTGGCCGGTGCCGAAATGGGCCGTGTCCGCGCACTGATCTCCGATCAGGGTGAGACGCTGACCGCAGCAGGTCCGTCGGTGCCGGTCGAAGTGCTCGGTTTCAACGGTCCGCCGGAAGCCGGCGATCGTATGGCCGTGGTCGAGAACGAAGCCCGCGCCCGTGAAATCACCGGCTACCGTGCACATCAGAAGCGCGAGAAGTCCGCAGCCTCCACCAACGGCATGCGCGGCTCGCTCGAGCAGATGATGAGCCAGCTGAAGACCTCGGGTCGCAAGGACTTCCCGCTGATCATCAAGGCCGACGTGCAGGGTTCGCTCGAAGCCATTCTCGGCTCGCTCGAGAAACTCGGCACCGACGAAGTCGCGGCGCGCATCCTGCATGCGGGTGTCGGCGGCATCTCGGAATCGGACGTCACGCTGGCGGAAGGCTTCAACGCCGCCATCATCGGCTTCTCGGTTCGCGCCAACAAGGAAGCTGCCGCTGCTGCCAAGCGCAACGGCATCGAAATCCGCTACTACAACATCATCTACGATCTCGTGGATGACGTGAAGAAAGCCATGTCCGGTCTGCTCGCGCCCACGCTGCGCGAAACCATGCTGGGCAATGCGCAGATCCTCGAAGTGTTCAACATTTCGAAGGTCGGCAAGGTTGCGGGTTGCCGCGTCACCGACGGCACCGTGGAACGCGGCGCGAATGTGCGCCTGATCCGCGACAACGTCGTCGTGCACGAAGGCAAGCTGTCGACACTGAAGCGCTTCAAGGACGAAGTGAAGGAAGTGGCGTCAGGCCAGGAATGCGGCATGGCGTTCGAGAACTACGGCGACATGCGCGCCGGCGACGTGATCGAGTGTTACCGCGTAGAGACCATCCAGCGCTCCCTGTAAGTCCAAATCTTGCAGAGAGACTGATGTGAATGAGACGTCATGCCCGGCCTGCGCGAAGCGAGCTTCGCTAGATGGCCGGGCATCTGCGTCTTTGATGTTTCAGCACCACTGACGTGAATGGCCGGGACAAACCCGGCCATGACGAATTTCGTTTTGTAGGGAAACCGATGCCCAAGCATCACCAGAAGTCCGCGACGCCGGGCGGCTCGCAACGTCAGTTGCGCGTCGGCGAACTGATCCGCCATGCGATCGCCGATATCCTGTCGCAAGGCGGGGTCCACGATCCCGTACTGGCAACCACCATCATCACCGTGCCGGAGGTGAGGATGTCGCCCGATCTCAAGCTCGCCACCGTCTATGTGATGCCGCTCGGCGGCCAGAACACCGAGCCGGTGCTGAAAGCGCTGGCGGCGAACAAGAGCTTCCTGCGGACCGAGGCCGCGCATCGCGTCAACCTGAAATATGCCCCGGATCTCCGCTTCCGCATCGATGAGCGCTTCGACGAAGCCGAGCGCATCGACAAACTCCTGCGCACGCCCGCCGTTGCGCGCGACCTCAAACCAGACTCGGACGAAAACGAATGACTGTGACGACACCAGCCGCCGCCCTCGATTCACGCCTCGATGAAGCGGGCAATGGCGAGGCCACCCTGTCTCCGGCTGTGCAGCACGGTGACCACGGTCAGCAAAGCGACCGCGGCGGCAATGACCAGCGTCAGCATCAGGGCCCTCGCGGCAATAACGATCCGCGCCATCAGGGCGGCAAGCAACGTCATCAGGGCCAGGTTCGGCGCGACAAGCGCGACGTCCATGGCTGGGTGATCCTCGACAAGCCGATCGGCATGACCTCGACCCAGGCGGTCGCCATCGCCAAGCGCCTGTTCCAGGCCAAGCGCGCCGGCCATGCCGGCACCCTCGATCCGCTGGCGTCCGGCGGTCTGCCGATCGCGCTCGGCGAAGCCACCAAGACGGTTCCCTTCGTGATGGACGGTCGCAAGCGCTATCGCTTTACCGTCGCCTGGGGCGAGGAGCGTGACACCGACGACACCGAGGGCCGGGCGACCTTCACCAGCGAGATCCGGCCCACGGCCGAGCAGATCCGGGCGCTGCTGCCGCAATTTACCGGCAATATCGAGCAGACCCCGCCGCAATACTCGGCGATCAAGATCCAGGGCGAGCGCGCCTATGATCTCGCCCGCGACGGCGAGGTGGTGCCGCTGGTTCCCCGTCCGGTCGTGATTCACGAATTAGTCCTTACAGAACAGCCAGATAGCGACCACGCGGTATTCGAGGCCGAATGCGGCAAGGGCACTTACGTGCGCGCGCTGGCCCGCGATATCGGCCGTTTGCTCGGCTGCTACGGCCATATCAGTGCGCTCCGGCGTACCCTGGTCGGACCTTTCGCCGAAGCCGACATGATTCCGCTGGAACAGTTGGAGGCTTTGTGCGATAGAGCCGCGTCTGGCGAGGGCAGCCTCGCCGACGCGCTACTGCCCGTTGAGACCGCGCTGGACGACATCCCGGCACTGGCCGTCACACGGGCGGATGCGGCAAGGCTCCATCGGGGCCAGGCCGTTTTGTTGCGCGGACGGGATGCGCCCGATTGTAGCGGCACAGTTTATGTCACGGTGGCAGGGCGATTACTGGCCCTCGCTGAAGTTGGCAACGGCGAACTCATCCCCAAGCGCGTGTTTAACCTGACCGGACTGACCGCCAGTTCGGCCCGCAAAGAAAGTAACTGACGATGTCGATTACCGCAGAACGCAAAGCGGAAGTCATCAAGACCAATGCCAACAAGGCCGGCGACACTGGTTCGCCGGAAGTCCAGGTTGCGATCCTCTCCGAGCGCATTGCCAACCTGACCGGACACTTCAAGACCCACACCAAGGACAATCATTCCCGTCGTGGTCTTTTGAAGCTCGTCTCGACGCGTCGTTCGCTGCTTGACTACATCAAGCGCAAGGACGAGGCGCGCTACAAGGCGTTGCTCGAGAAGCACAACATCCGCCGCTAAGACAATCACGCGCGCACTTCTTGCGCGCGTTTTTGCATGAATCGTAGTGCGGGCCACTGTGGGCCGCACGATAACGTCCAGGAGCACTCCGGCAACTGGACGATGACGGGCAAGGTGCTCGTCGCGCGGCGCGATCCCCCAAAGATCCCCGCGACCATCGGAAGGATGGACGCCATTCAGAATACAAAGGCCATGGCAGGATCGCCGGACGCTGATTTCGCGACATCGCGAGCAGCCTCTTGCCGTCTTGCGCATGGCTTTTGTGTTTCGGGCGCCGTTCTCCGTGAACCCATGAAAGAAACCCAAGATGTTTAATGTTCACTCCGTCGAGATCGATTGGGGCGGTCGTCCGCTCAAGCTGGAAACCGGCAAGGTTGCCCGTCAGGCTGACGGTGCCGTCATCGCCACCTACGGCGAGACCGTCGTTATCGCCACCGTCGTCGCCGCGAAGACTGCCAAGGATGGCATCGACTTCCTGCCGCTGACTGTCGACTACATCGAGAAGACCTACGCAGCCGGCCGCATTCCCGGCGGTTACTTCAAGCGCGAAGGTCGTCCGACCGAGAAGGAGACGCTGGTCTCCCGCCTGATCGATCGTCCGATCCGCCCGCTGTTCGTCGATGGCTGGCGCAATGAAACCCAGATCGTCGTCACCGTGCTGTCGCACGACATGGAAAACGATCCGGACATTCTCGCGCTCGTTGCCACCTCGGCTGCGCTGACGATTTCCGGCGCCCCGTTCCAGGGCCCGATCGGTGCGGCCCGCGTCGGCTTCATCAATGATGAATACGTGCTCAACCCGACCCTCGACGAGATGGCCGACACCAATCTCGACCTCGTCGTCGCCGGCACCGGCGATGCCGTGCTGATGGTGGAATCGGAAGCCAAGGAGCTCAACGAAGACGTGATGCTCGGCGCCGTGATGTTCGGTCACCGCCACTTCCAGCCGGTCATCAAGGCGATCATCGAGCTCGCCGAGAAGGCCGCCAAGGAGCCGCGCGAGGTCAAGACCATCGATGACAGCGAAATCGAGAAGGAAATGCTCGGTCTCGTCGAAGCCGAGCTGCGCGCTGCTTACGCGATCCCTGTGAAGCAGGACCGCTACGCTGCCGTCGGCGCCGTCAAGGCGAAGGCGATGGCACACTACTTCCCGGAAGGTCAGGAGCCGAAATACGACAAGCTCCGCATCGCCGCGGTGTTCAAGGAACTGGAATCGAAGATCGTTCGCTGGAACATCCTCGACACCAAGAAGCGCATCGACGGCCGCGACCTGACGACGGTTCGTCCGATCGTTGCCGAAGTCGGCGTGCTGCCGCGCGCCCACGGTTCGGCGCTGTTCACCCGCGGTGAAACCCAGGCGCTGGTCGTGACCACGCTCGGCACCGGTGAAGACGAGCAGTACATCGACTCGCTGTCGGGAACGTACAAAGAGACGTTCCTGCTGCACTACAACTTCCCTCCCTACTCGGTCGGCGAGACCGGTCGTATGGGCGGCACCAAGCGTCGCGAAATCGGCCACGGCAAGCTCGCCTGGCGCGCAATCCATCCGGTTCTGCCGGGTCACCACGAATTCCCGTACACCGTGCGCGTGGTGTCGGAAATCACCGAGTCCAACGGTTCGTCGTCGATGGCATCGGTTTGCGGTGCTTCGCTGGCGCTGATGGATGCGGGCGTTCCGATGAAGCGTCCGACGGCGGGTATCGCCATGGGCCTGATCCTCGAAGGCGCACGCTACGCGGTTCTGTCGGACATCCTGGGTGATGAAGATCACCTCGGCGACATGGACTTCAAGGTGGCTGGTACCGACACCGGCATCACCTCGCTGCAGATGGACATCAAGATCGCCGGTATCACCGAAGAGATCATGAAGGTCGCTCTGGGCCAGGCCAAGGAAGGCCGCATTCACATTCTCGGTGAGATGTCGAAGGCGATCAACAACGCCCGTGCCGAGCTCGGCGAATACGCGCCGCGCATCGAGACGTTCAAGATCGCCACCGACAAGATCCGTGAAGTGATCGGCACCGGCGGCAAGGTGATCCGCGAGATCGTCGAAAAGACCGGCGCCAAGGTCAACATCGAAGACGACGGTACCGTGAAGGTGGCCTCGAGCGATGGTGAGTCGATCAAGGCTGCGATCAAGTGGATCAAGTCGATCGCTTCGGATCCGGAGCTCAACGCGATCTATGAAGGCACCGTGGTCAAGGTCATGGAGTTCGGTGCATTCGTGAACTTCTTCGGCGCCAAGGACGGTCTGGTTCACATCAGCCAGCTCGCCGGCGGCCGCGTGCAGAAGACCTCCGATGTCGTCAAGGAAGGCGACAAGGTCAAGGTCAAGCTGCTCGGCTTCGACGATCGCGGCAAGACGCGTTTGTCGATGAAGGCGGTCGATCAGGAGACCGGCGAAGATCTCGAAGCCAAGCAGAAGGCCGCCGAAGGCGCGACTGCAGCGGAGTAATCTCGCAGCGACATTGCGAAGTACGAAAGGGCGGCCGAGAGGCCGCCCCAGACCACTGACAAACCCCGTCGATTTTCGGCGGGGTTTTTCTTTGCAGCTTGTTTTATCAGGCTTGGCCGATTGTT